>JAWUWS010000090.1:0-33260 GCA_034111705.1 Psychrosphaera sp. | reverse complement strand
CAAATATCAATGAAAAGGGTAAACAATGAGTAATAATTTAAAAATAAAATCTGTGGCACTGGCTTGTGCCTTAGTTACAAACGTGGCTATAGCAGAGGATGTCTTAACAGAACAAACTCGCGGTGACTGGTTACGTGGTTCATGGGGGCTTAATTGGAAACCCACAGATTTATGGAATGGCGCCGGTGAAGAGTTAACCATCGACTTATTTTTAGCGCAAATAAGCCATTTAAAAACGATTGATTATGTTCAAGTACATTTAAACGAATCTTACATTAACTCCCCATCACACCTTGGTCCACATGAGTTATTAGAAAGCTTTTGGCAAGGAGATATCAACCCATTAGGTGAGCCGATAAACTTAGTTGTTCCACGTGCTTCTAGGGGCGTCGATCCATTTTTAGAAATGATCAAGAAAATTCAAAAAGATGGTATGAAAGTTCAAGTCTACTTAAATAGCTCAAACTTACTTGAACGCAGTGCAACTCTAGCAAACCCAGATTACATGCCAAATATTACTGAACGCTGGAAAAAGTGGGTTGACACTAACCCTGAAGCACAGGCATTTATTGCAAGCCAGCCATACCATACCGGCATTTGGGATGCTGATACTCAAAGCTATGTTGATGCATCTGAGGCCTACCCAGAGCGTAAGTACATGTTTGCTTATGCAGAGTTTATTCTTAAAGAATATGCGGTTCGTTACGGTGAGTTAATTGACGGTTGGTTGTTTGATTCAGGCTCTTTTATGTACAGTAATGGTGATAGCCCTACAAATGGCGTTAAAGAAGATCAACAAATTTACAAAGCCTTTGCTGACGCCTGTCATGCAGGTAATCCTATGGCTGCTATTTCATTCAATAATAGCCCTAATCGGATAACGGAAGAGTTAAATCCCTTCTCAGAAGCAACACACTATGACGATTATATGTTTGGCCATCCATATAATGGTGGTCGATATATAGGTAACCATGATAATACAAATTATGAACGTAACTACCGTCACATTCAAAAAGTAACCGAGACTAACGGTGATATACATTCTGGCTCATTAGATGCGGGAACAGATTCACAAAACTGGGACTGGGATGACAAAGTGGTTGGGCATTTTGATCCACCTATGAGTCGTACTCGTTGGAACAGTGGTGGCGATCCAGGCTTAACCGATGAAGAGTTTGTTCAGTGGAACTATGAGTCTGCCGTGGGTGGTGGAGCTATTTCATGGGGCGCACCACTTTTTGCACCACCACAGTCAGGTGAACAGTTAACGATACGTGAATGGGGAATGAGACAGCTAGATTTGATGGACGCAGACTTAGCTCAACGTCAAGAAACAGGAGCGCCCAATTGGGCTCGTGCTCATACAATATTGAACGATGCAATTTTAGACGAAGCATATAGGTACGTATTAGTTGATGGTAAAAATTTTTGGGATCCTGAAGGTACGCAAGACGTAACATTAACTTTACTTCCAGCGGGCGCTCCGTCTTGGTTACAGTTAGTGAAAGATGAAGAAAGCGCTGGTCAGTGGGTGTTATATGGACAGCCACACGAAACACAGGAAACGTTTTATGAGTTTGTTATGCAAGCGACAGACAGTGATGGAACCACTGACCGAGTGATTAAGCTACGAGTTGGCGAGTTTATACCAGATCCTGTACTTGTTGAACCAGAAGCTCCACCAACACCTCCATTTGTTAAAATATTTGCTGAAGCTTCGCACAGTTATCCTGACGGAGTAGCTACGATGACGTCTGCGACAATAACGGCACCAGATAGTGGCGCTAGTTTTGAAATCGCATTTGATGTTACACCACAAGTTGGAACAAGTATTCACAGTGGAGCATCAGGAGGAGGTGCGACAGAAAGTGCTTGGGGTGTTAGCGACGATAATATTTTTAAAGGTAGTGACGGTGAGTTGGCGCAATTATCTAATATTGGAGTAACAAACTTTCAGGCTAATGGTAGCTGTCTAACGGCAGAAAATATTGTAGATTTGGAATTTTTTAACGCCGAAATTGTTAATGCGCAATCAAGAAATGATCGTGTCTTAGTTACATCTAATGGGGTAGAAAACGCCGTAGGAGGTTTGAAGTTAGCAGCTAATGTAGCGCAACATCGATTAAATTACGATAGCGCACTTGTCACAGAGGTAAGTTTTGGCGTAGGTAACGAAAGTGCGACAAACAAATGGTCTGTGAATCACGTTGAAGTTTCTTACACTATAACGGCACCAAACATAGAGCGACTTGACTTCAACTGTGATAAGCAAGTGGACGTTACTGATATGGCGTTGTTTATTGCGGCATTAGGAAGCCAAAGAGGCGATGTTAACTATTTGGATGAAGCCGATTTTACTAATGATGGCCGCATTAGGTTTGATGATGTTAAAACCTTAGCTCGTGAACTTGGTTTAGGTAAGGGACATAAAGGTGGGCATAGTCATCACAAGCATGGACATAAATCAAAAGGCTTGACGTTAACTCATGATAAATATTTTGTAAAATCTGATGAATATCTTGCGATAGAATGGTTATTGAGAGAATTACATTCTCAAAAAAATCGTTCACATAAAAAGAACTCTCACAAAGAGCGCTCTTAAGAAGACGACTCAGGCAAATCTCAAGATCAACATGGTGGTAAAAACAAAAAGTAAAATTAAATAATATTAGTTAAGAAAATCAGCAGAAAGCCAAGGTGATTGAACGAGCTTTTTGTGCTTTGATAGGTATAGGCCACAGCGTAAGTTGTGGCCTTTTTTTTATATCTGAATTTATAAAAGAATAATACATACTGTTCGATTTTTTAAGTTCTTTAATCGCCTAATTTCAAAACATGTAATCATACAACCAGCGTTGCAGTCCGTTAAAAGTTAACAATATAAATCAGCTTTATAACGAGGGTTACTAGCCTAAAATTTATTGTGACAATGGACGGCTGTAACCTTGCTCTTGGTAACGTTGTAACAAGGCTTTTAATTCAGCGACCTTTACAGGTTGTTGAATATATAAATTATTACTTTCACTGGGATCAACATCCAGATTATAAAGCTGACCTGCTGGTGCATTAGGGGTGTTTTTTAATATGTTTTTTAACTCAACAGGAGCTTTAAAACCGCCAGAAGTTTGTCCATCAATATATTTCCAAGGACCTTGTTGGATTGCAAACATACCACGCAGTGAATGATAAACAGTCGCCTCACGTATAGGTTTTCCAGTGTTATCACCTTTTAATCTTCGCAGTAGGTTATAACTATCTTCTCCTGCATTATGAGGTAAGTCAGATCCAGTAATCGCTGCAAAAGTTGCAAGTAAGTCAACCAGTGATAAGTTTTCATCACTAATGTGTCCGGATGGAATATTATTTGGCCAGGATGCTACAAACGGCACTCTGTGTCCTCCTTCATAAATATCCGCTTTCATACCACGAAAATTTCCGTTGGCTAGGTGGTTGTATTTATTAATTTCAGAGGCTCTCCAGTGTGAACCATTATCGCTAGTGACCACAATCAAAGTATTATCAAACAAACCATTCGATTTTAAAGACGCAACGACTCTGCCGATAACATCATCTGTTTGATGAACAAAATCACCATAAACTCCAGCTTCACTTGTACCATGAAATTCAGCCGTTGGTATCCAAGGTGTATGTGGAGAAGGTAGCGGCATATAAAGGAAAAAAGGTTGTTGTGGTTGTTTGCCTCTCTCGGTTATATACGACTCAGCTTTAGTTGCTAAGGTTGGTAATACGTCAATGTGTTTAAAGTCTGGAGCAATTGCGCCTGCACGCCATAAACCACCACCTCCATTACGGGCATGTTTACCTTTTTTAATGTGCTCGGTCGCTGGTTGCACCACGTGTTCATTTTCAAAATACAAATAAGGTGTCATATCTAATGACGCCGGTATTCCAAAATAATAATTAAACCCCGAACTAATGGGGCCGGGGCTTAATGGTTGGCTATAATCTGTTTTATTTTTATCTCCTAGCCCTAAATGCCATTTACCTATACCTGCTGTGGTATATCCTTTTTTTTGTAACATCGATTGAATAGTCGTACGACCTTCTTCAATTAAAACGGGCGATTCACCATCTAAGACACCATTTTTTAATCGAGTTCGCCACGCATAGCGACCTGTTAATAGCCCATAACGACTTGGTGTACATACAGCAGAAGCTGTATGTGCATCAGTAAAGCGGATTCCATTATTAGCGATAGTATCCATATTGGGCGTAGGTATCTTACTTTCGGTATTGTAAATACCAAGATCGCCTATCCCTAAATCGTCCGCAAGAATAACAACAATATTAGGTGTCAGCTGTGCTTTAATATTATTAGAATGCTGATTTGGTATGTCACTAAAGGCACAGCTTTGTACTAACAAAACCATAGTTATATTCACAATGAGTTGTATTGAGTTTTTTAAATAGGCAATGTTTTTATTCGACATGATCATCCTTAAATTATTTTTATAGTCATTATTGTGTAGTTTTATATATAAAACAACGAAAAGACTCAAGTCATGTTATTTAGTCGTTTCAATTTAGCACTGAACTCATAATGGAAAAGGTGAGACCCTTAAGTAAATATTTAATAAAATAGCGATGTTCGCCTCGTTATAAAAATACGGTCTAGAATCACCTGCCTTTTATGAACTTATGGAGGCACATAAGTTATAAGAATATCTTAATTTATCTCGTTGACAAGTTCCACAAATGCATTATTATACATAAAAATACATCGTGCTATAGTGCTTTAAATAGCATCGGTTTATAGCTACGAATTAGCAGATAATAATAAGAGACAGGTAGAAAATGGCAAATAACAATATCACTAGACGTCAGTTTATAAAACTCACAGGTTTAGCGGGTTTAGGAGTAATGGCGACAACTTCAGCCATGTCTTTCGCCATGCCTACATTTAATACTTCACTATTGCCTTCATCTACTGACGCCGAGTTTTATATTGCACCAAACGGCAATGATAAGGCTCTTGGTACTTCTATCAAACAAGCTTTTGCTTCGCTCGCTCGAGCAAGAGACGCTGTCCGTCAATATAAGAACAAATTTCCAGATAAAAATATTGTTGTTTTGATCCGTGGTGGTCGTTATGAACTGGATGAAACCGTCGTTTTTGGTTTAGAGGATTCTGCAACGGGTAAAGGCTCCATTACATATGCTGCTTATCCAGGTGAAACACCAATATTTAGTGCAGGACAAGCGATAACTGGTTGGCAAAAAGCACCATTGGATTTAGCTGGCTTACCTACAGAAGCCAAAGGAAAAGTATTAGTTGCTAATGTTTCTGAGACGTTCAAAACGCTTTACGATGATCAAGGTATGTTGCCTAGAGCTAGAACAGATGGCTTTATACCAGTCAGAAAAGGCAAAAAAAGGCAAGTCTCTTTTCCCAAAGGTGCGATGAGAAACTGGTCAAACGTTAAAGATGCTGAGTTATTTGTTAGACCACATCATGCGTGGATCGTAAATATTTTACCTCTTGTTTCAGTAGATGAGAAGAAACGAATTGCCAAAACTTCGTTAGACTCGACCTATGCTATGAATCCTTTGCACTTCTTAAAAACGACTGACAACTGTTTTGTTGAAAACGTCATTGACGGACTTAAAAATCCAGGCAACTGGGTGCTAGACAGTAAAGCTGGAAAAGTATATTTATGGCCAAGAAGTGAATCAAAAATTTATGCACCTAAACTACAAGAGTTAGTAAAAGTTGAAGGTAAAATCGATTTGGATGGCCCAGTTGATACACCAGTGAGAAACGTAAACTTCATCGGTCTAAGTTTCATGCATGGAGAACGTCATACTTTAGCTGAAAACGATGCAGGCATTCAGCATGACTGGGAAATGCTTGATAGAGACCATGCAATGTTCCGTTTACGTGGCACTGAAAATTGTACGATTGCTAATTGCCACTTTGCTCACTGCGGCGGTGGCGCACTTCGTGTTGATTTACACGGCATAGAAAATAAAATTACAGATAATGTGATGGAATACATCGGTAGTACAGCTATTTTCCTATGTGGTTATGGCCCTGGTACTAAAGACGTGAACCATCATAATATCGTTAGAAATAATCACGTTCACCATACAGGTCGAGTTTATTCACATGGCTCGGGCATATTAGTTTGGCAAAGTGGAAATAATACAGTGACAAACAACTTGATACACAATACGCCTTATACTGGTCTTATTGTTTCAGGTTTCATGAGTCACTTCTTTGCCAAAGGCGACAACAGAGAATTGGTACGCACAGTGCGTTGGCATGAGATTGGCGGCTCTCGAAGAGAAATGACCCGTGACCAAGTTATGCCTTATTTACACAGTAAAGATAATTTAATTGGTTACAACGAGATCCACCATGCAATGGAAGAATTAGGTGACGGTAATGCCATTTATATCCGCGGCGCTGGTAAAGGGAATGTAATAAAAGCTAATTATGTTCACCACTTAGTTGCGCCTATGATAATGCAAGCGGCTATTCGTACGGATGGCGGTCAAACAGACACCTTGATCACTGAAAATATTATATATAAATGTACATCTCAAGGGATCTTAATTAAGCTAAATAATCGTGCAATAAATAATTATGTCATTGATATTATTGCGCCTCCTCGTGGTTATTACATGTCGCTGCGTGAAGGACCAATGACTGGTTCAGCTATTAAAAACAATATTTTTTATTCAACAACTGAAAATTGCCGATTCATTGATGAGTTACCGGCAGGTAAAGGCAGAACCAGTGAAGACAGGCGTGGTCGTACATTAGCAAAAGCCTCCGATGGCGATACTGATAATAATATCTACTATTGTGCGGCAGATATGTCTATAGCGACTGCACATTTAGAAAACCATCAAAATCAAAATATTGATAAGCATGCGTTAGCAACGGATCCTATGTTTGTAGATCCTGCTAATGGTAATTTTGCATTTAAACCAAATTCACCGGCATTTAAGCTCGGTATAAAACCAATTGATATGTCGAAAATTGGTTTGCAGAAGGCATAACATGTTTATAACTCAACTCCACCTCAGTTTTTTAAAAGCGGGATATGCAAAGAATATGAAGAGTGCTTTTGCTTCACTATTGGTATTGTCTTTAATGTCCGGATGTACGCAAAGTACATTCACTGATGTAACTTTACAAAGCCCCGAAAAGTTGGATGGTGCTTCAAAATTAGCTTTAGCTGACCGTCCCAATATTATTGTTGTATTAGCAGATGATATGAGAGCCGATGCAACAGGTTATTCTGGCAATCCACTGATCAAAACACCAAATATTGACAAGCTAGCTGAAGTTGGCACTGTATTCGAGAATGCTTATGCAACCAGTGCGGTTTGTTCACCGAGTAGAACAACGTTATTAACCGGTGAATATGAACGCAGCCATATGGTAAATTTTAACTCAGGTACGATTTTAAAAAACGATGCCTACGCTAAAACGTATCCGATGCTGATGAAAGCGTCGGGATACTTTGTTGGTTATATTGGTAAAAATCATACGCCGATTGGGATAAATAAAAATGGAGTCAAAGGTTATAAAAGTGGTGTCATGGATCAAAGTTTTGACTATTGGTACGCTGGACATAAACACCTTGGATTTTACCCTAAAGATCGTCATTCTATTTTTAAAAATGCGAAAGCAGATACACAAGTTGAAATTTTAGAAGAGACCTTAGATGACTTCATTTCACCAAATGAAGCATTTAGAGAAGGTCATACTTTTTTAAACGACAGACCTAAAGATCAACCATTCGCTTTATTAATTAATTTCAATGTTCCTCATGCTTCATCAACAGGGTCAATGGAGCAACGTGAATCTGATTTAGACTTGTATAAAAGTCTTTATCGTGATCAAACTAATGAAGTAAAAGTACCTGCAACTTTTGTCGCACATAAAGATATTAAACAACCGAAATTACCCACTAATGTCCACAATGGTAAATATTTGTCGACTTACGAGTACTCAAAAGTAAAAGATACGTTAGTAGAACGAAAGATACGTGAAATGCAGACAATTTCAGGAGTTGATAAGTTTTTAGGCAAATTACAACGTCACCTTGAGGAACAAGGTATAGCGGACAATACTATCGTCGTTTTTACCTCTGATCATGGCCTAATGCATGGTGAATTTGGCCTGCGTGGTAAAGTATTTTTGTATGAACCATCTATTCATATTCCATTAGTTATTTATGATCCACGTTTAAAGAAAGATAAAGCGGCTAAATCTAATGAATTGGTTGCACTTGTTGACTTAGCGCCAACGTTATTAGGATTAGCTGGAGTAGAAGCTCCTGACAATATGCAAGGTCAGGATCTCATGCCATTAATAAAAAAACAAAATGTTGAATGGAGACAGGAGTTATTTTTAGAAAATCTAATGACCATTCAAAACTACCCAAGGATGGAAGCTGTACGGACGCATGAGTGGAAATATATTCGTTACTTTGACAAAAAAAATGAAGGTAAATACGTAGATTATATAGATGCATCCATTAAAGGAGAGCAACCAATATATGAAGAGCTATTCGACCTTATGAATGATCCTGAAGAGCGCGTTAATCTAATTTCAGATCCTACAAAATCTAAAGTTGTAGATAAACTCAGAAAACGAAACGCCAGTTTAGTTAAAGAATTTAGGGCTGAATAATATGTTTGTAGAAAAAACGCTTCGACGTAATAAATGGGTAGCATTTTTTAAGTATTTTATTCCAGTTATTATGTTTTTTACGGCCTTATTTAACTATGCCGATTCGATAACTGAATCGATAAAATATGACGCAGAAAGTAAGAAGAAAGTAGAAAATGTAAAATCATTAACGAATAGTCGTCCAAATATCATTTTTGTATTAACCGACGATCAAGGTATGGGCGATTTTAGCAGTACAGGTAACGAAATAGTACAAACGCCTAATATTGATGAATTTGCCAATCAATCGACAAGATTTACTGACTTTCAAGTAAGTCCGACGTGTGCACCAAGTCGTGCTGCAATCATGAGTGGGCGCTCTCCATTTGAAGTTGGTGTAACTCATACTATTTTACAGCGAGAACGTATGGCATTAGATGTCGTGACCATGCCTAAAGTTTTGCAAAACGCAGGTTACAGCACAGGCCTATTTGGGAAATGGCACTTAGGCGATGAAAAAGAATATTTACCTCAGTCTCGTGGTTTTGATGAGGTGTTAATGCATGGCGGCGGTGGAATAGGTCAATATAATTTTGGTGATTTTAAAGCAAATGTAAACAATCCATATTTTGATAATGTTCTATTGCATAACGACACAATTGTACAAACAGAAGGTTTTTGTACCGATGTATTTTTTGATGCAGCCCTTAGTTGGATCAAAAAGCAACATGAAGCGAAAACTCCATTCTTTGCTTATATATCACTAAATGCCCCCCACGGTCCTATGTACGCGCCAGATAAATATAAAAAACGTTTTTTGGACCAAGGTATTGATGAAAGTTCAGCGGCCCGTTACGGCATGGTTGAGAATGTTGATGATAACTTTGGGAATATGATGCAAACATTAAAACAATGGGATGCATTGGAAAATACCTTGGTTATTTTCATGACGGATAATGGGATGAGCATGGCGCCAATCAAACAAAACGGCAAAAAGTTTTACCCTCATAATGCTGGCTTAAAAGGACGTAAAAATACGCCTTGGGAAGGAGGGACTCATGTGCCGTCTTATTGGTATTGGCAAGGCAAATTACAAAGTGCCAATGTTGATGCATTAACTGCTCACCTTGATTTGTATCGTACGTTTGCAGAGCTTACAGGTGCAGAAATTCCAGAAAGTAAATTACCCCCGAAAGGACGTTCGCTTGTTTCTTTGTTGGAAGAGCCTAAAGCTGCATGGCCAGATAGGAAGCTATTTGTTCATAAAGGACGTTGGGATGATGGTAGAAAAAACAAATTACCTCGTGAGCGCAATCAATATGGTGGTGCAGCAGTGAGAACTGAACAGTGGCGACTGGTGTTTGGCCAAAACAAAGGCAAGGTCATTTACTACTTATCAGATATTAATAAAGATCCAGGAGAAACCACGGATTTATCGGAAAAATACCCAGAAGTTGTGAAAACGCTGACTGAAGATTTTGATTTATGGTGGCAATCAACAGAACCGTACTTAGTAAATGAAAATCTGCCAATGGTGATGCCAGAACAACAACCATTGACGATTAAGTACAACCAACAGTTAAAACAACAGGGTATCCCGAAATGGCAGCCAAGTTGGACTAATAGGTGAGCTGTTAGTCATACCTTAATGAAAAAATAAAAATAAAAAGAGATGTAATTATGACTATTAAAATGTCACACGTATTACTAGCAGGGGCGATAACCTTATTAGGGGGGAATTCAACTCATGTATATAGCCAATCCAAAGAGGTTGTAGAGAACACCAAGCCAAATATTATTTTTATTTTTGCTGATGATTTTGGTTGGGGAGATATAAGTAAACACGGTCATCCTGACATTCGTACACCCAATATAGACCGCTTAGCAGAGGAAGGTTCAGAGTTTTATCAATTTTCTGTATCAAATCCTGTGTGTTCACCAAGTCGAGCAGCAGTAATGACTGGACAATATCCTTCTAGAAATAGTGTTCATCGTCATTTCTCAGCTCTTGATCATCATATCAATTTTTCAATGGCTGATTGGTTAGACCCAACGATTACCAATATGCCAAAAGTGATGAAGTCAGCTGGTTATATTACAGCCCATTTTGGTAAGTGGCATCTAGGTAACAATGGTGGAGCACCAATCCCTACAGATTATGGTTATGACGAAGCCAAAGTTTTTAATGGTAAAGGGCCGCAAACTACCTTTGCCAAATTATATGACGATGCGAGTGACTTTATACGTCGGAATAAAGATAAACCATTTTTTATCAATTTATGGATACATGAAACTCATTTGCCGCATGACCCAAGTGAAGAGTCATTAGCTAAATATAAACACTTGAGTGAACAAGATAAAGTGTATGCAGCGGTCGTTGATGGAGCAGATCAACGTATAGGCAAAGTACTAAAGGTTCTGGATGAATTGAATTTAGCTGACAACACCTTAGTCGTTTTTTCCAGTGATAACGGCCCAGAACATACTGGAGATAAAAAACGTCATAACGCCGGTAAAGTTGGCATCATGCAAGGTAAAATTCCATATGGTAAGTATTACAGCACAGGTTCATCTGGCGGATTACGTGGCGGTAAACGTGATACATACGAAGGTGGCCTACGCGTTCCATTTCTAGTTAGATGGCCAGGTCAAGTCCCAGCAGGAAGAGCTGATACCGAATCTATTGTGACTGCGGTGGATTTATTACCGACATTTGCAGACGTAGGGGGCGCAATTTTACCTAAAGGTTATCATTCTGACGGTCAAAGCATTTTAGCATTGTTAAAAGGTGGGACAGTTGAGCGCGAAAAACCGATGTTCTGGGAATGGCGTTACGGTAAAAGCGAAAACAAAAAGCCTATGCTTGCAGTTCGAGAAGGGCCTTGGAAATTATTTCTTCATCAAGAAGGAAGCTCAGTAGAACTATATAACGTAATGCGCGACCGAGCTGAAACAATGAACTTAGCTAGCAAATACCCAACTCAGGTTAAACGTTTAACCGCACTGGCTCTAGATTGGAAGGCAACGTTGCCAGAACAACCATCTGCACATGCAACGTCGGCTAATCGCACAAGAAAAAAGAAAATATAAACAAAAATAATTAAAAAAAACAAAAATAATTTTGAATATGAATTTATAAATGAAGCTTTCACTAAGTCGATGAGCAATTATCATCTTCTCTTGACGCTTTTTGTAAATTCAATGTTGTAAGATTGGGGAGCACCAAATGAGTACTTTACAAAACAAATTGATCATCAGTTTACTTGGGATTACGTTAATAACTGGCCATACGTTGGCTTACGCAGATGATAAAGATCCAAAGAAATCCTTATCGATGGATGAATTGTGGGGGGATTCAAGTATGAAAACCTCACAAAATGTAGATGAAGAAAGTCAAAAGCAATTTGTCGAAGACAAATATTCAATGTTCATCCACTGGGGTCTTTACTCTGTACCTGGAGGTGAGTGGAAAGGAAAAACGTATTACGGTATTTCTGAGTGGTTAATGTCTAATCGTGTTGCAGATATTCCGGTAGATGAATATAAAAAGTTAGCCACTGACTTTTATCCCGACAAATTTGACGCAAAAGCCATTGTGCAATTAGCTGTAGATGCGGGCATGAAGAATATCGTAATTACATCAAAGCACCATGAAGGTTTTGCCATGTATCACTCGAAAGCCAGTGATTATGATATAGAAGATGCAACATCGTTTCCCCGAGATCCCCTAAAAGAATTAGCTAAAGCCTGTCAAGATGCTGGCATTGGTTTGGGCTTTTATTATTCCCAAATGCAAGACTGGTATGAACAAGGAGGCGCCGGTATTAGCTGGTCTTCGGCTGAGCAAAAAGGTGATTTTAATCAATATTTTGATGACAAAGTTGTTCCGCAGGTTACCGAATTATTAACCGAATATGGTCCAATCCGTACCGTTTGGTTTGATACTCCAGGTGGAATGACTAAAGAACAATCTCTAAAGTTGGTTCATTTAGTAAGAAGCTTACAACCTAAAGCGTTGATAAACAGTCGTATTGGTAATGGTGTTGGTGATTTTTCAACATTAGGAGATCATAGCCTTTCACAAGTAAACCATCCTGGTTTGTGGGAAACAATTGATACCACAAATAATAGCTGGGGATACGCTTGGTATGATAAAAATTGGAAATCTGGTACAGAGATATTACGTCGCCTAATTTCAACTGTCGGTCGCGGTGGCAATTATATGCTGAATATTGGCCCAGATTCAAAAGGGCGCATTCCTGAGTTGGCACAAAAAGGCTTGTTAAGTGCTGGTCAGTGGTTAAAACAATATGGTCATACTATTTATGGTGCAAAAGCTTCACCTTGGGGACGAGCACAAAGCTGGGGTGATATTACCGTTCAAGGTAGTAAAATTTATCTTCATGTTTTTGATTGGCCACAGAGTGGCGAAATTCATTTGTCTGGTCTAAAAAATCGAATTCTTTCAAGTAAATTAATGGGGAGTAATTCCAGTAAAGTAACAACTAGTAAACAAGATAATGGTTGGTTGACGATTAATGTACCGCTTGGTGTACCTAATACACACATACCTGTCATTGAATTAGAAGTAGCTGGTGTTCCTAAAGTTGATGATGTCCCTGGTATCGATCCAAATATTCGTACCACGTTAAACTCTGCTTTTGCAGAGTGTGATGGTTGTAACAATGTTGAAATTCGCTGGATGCAAAAGTTTGGTGATTGGAATTATGCGAACAATTTATTGAAGTGGCAGGATGGAGGTAAAGGTACTTGGAATATAGATGTAGCCAAACAAGGTAGATACTATTTAGAAGTAGAATATTCAGCTGATGATGTTGTTGACTTCAGCGAATGGTTTATTAAATTTGGTGATCAATATCTAATGTTACAAGCTTTGGATACAGGTGAGCGAAAGAACTCAAGTCGTCAACCGAAGGGGCGTACCTTGTATCGTTATCGTACAGATTCTATTGGGGTCATTGAGTTAAGTGCTGGTAAGCAACAAGTGACAGTAATACCAAAAGGCAAGGTTGTAGGTGGTGGCATAAACCTACAAGCTATCCATTTAACACCGGTAGAAAAATAATCCTTTAGTCTGTTTTTAAGCCACACATTAATTGATGAGTGTGGCTTGTATAACCTCAATTATTTGGCTTTTAGTGATGAAAATAAAAACAATTATATTCGCAAGTATGTTGTTCAGTTTAATAGCATGTTCAACGCAAACGACACAAGAAACGAAAAACAAAAAGATTGAAGCCAATTGGCAATCTTTATCTACACATTATGATGTACCGCAATGGCTGGTTGATGGAAAGTTAGGTGTTTGGTTTCACTGGGGAGTTCCTTCAGGGGCCGATGAGAACCGTCCAAATGATGGTTCATGGTATGGGCTTAGAATGTATACCCCTATCAAAGGTAAATTAACTAAGGATGGTCAACAGAACCCTTGGGAGTTATTTGCTCAGTGGCACATTGATAACTATGGACACCCATCTGAATGGGGATATGAAGACATGATCCCGTTATTCAAAGCGGAGAAATGGGACCCTGACGCTTTGGTTAAGATGGTAAAACACAACGGAGCTCGGTTCATTATGCCAGTTGCGACACACCATGATAACTTTGATATGTACGACTCAATGCATCCTTGGAACTCCGTTAAAATGGGACCGAAGCGCGATACATTACAAGAGTGGAAAGTGGCTGCAAAAAATAATGGGTTAAAATTCGGTGTTTCAACTCACCTTTATTGGTCTCCAAGATTTTTCCAAAATGCCCGTCAATATCAAAAACCAGATACACCACAGTGGTCATTGTTTAATATGGATTACGATCCAAAAAACTATGCAAAACAAGATAGTTGGAATGAACACTGGTATGCCAGAAGTTGGGATTTGATCAGTAAATACGATCCTGACATGTTTAATATTGATTCACCATACCCAACATTGGCCGACGGAAAAGGCTTAGGACTTAAATTATTTACTGATTATATTAATCGCGATTTAGAAGAAAATGATGGAAAACAATCGGTTGTATTGTCGTTTAAAGACAAAACGGCTGACCGTTCAGCATTTACTTATAATCTAGAGCGTGGCGCATCTGGGGTTATTCAATCTGAGCCTTGGATGTGGGCGACAGATCTATCCGGCGGTTGGTTCTATCGAGCAACCGCTGTCAATAAAATGAAAATACCTATCATGGTTGGTAACGCCATAGATGCCGTAAGTAAAAACGGTATTGTTATGCTTAATATAGCCTTACGTGGAGATGGTACTGTACCTGAAACACAGCAGAAATATCTAGATGCTATCGGGGAAGTATTCAGAACTAATGAGAAAGGAATATATGGTTCTCGTCCTTGGTTGACGTATGGTGAAGGCCCATTGGAAATAAAAACTGGGCGTCAAGGTGAGAACAAAAAGGCTTATTCGCAACAAGATATACGCTTTACGACTAAAGACGGTAATTTATATGCGTTTTTGTTAAGTCGCCCGAGTGAGGATATTCTGATTAAATCGTTAGTTGCCGGTGGTGTTCTAAAACAAAAGATTAAATCTATATATTTGATGGGCAGTGACGAAATAATCCATTGGAATCTTACTGAGCAGGGCTTAGAAATTAAGTTACCAAAAACACTGCCTCATGGTTATGTCATTGGATTTGAATTAGTGCTTGATGCACCAACTCAACCATCACCAATCATTGCTAATAACTAATCGGGAGTTAATTTTATGAATCGTATAGTTAAGTTACTTAAGAATCTGTTTATCATTGGAATAACAACGTTAACCGTTACTAAGGTGTACGCGGGTTATCAAGTTGATTTAGATAAAGTATTAGCGTTGAAAAATCTAACCGCAGCACCTCAGGTTTCACTTAAAAATGGCCAACCATTTAAGGCAGATATTGGTAAGCTTCAACCAATATTTTATGACGGTTTATCATATCAAGGTAAACCAACTAAAGTTTATGCTTGGCTTGGTTTACCAAAGGAAGCATCTGAAGAGAAAAAAGTTCCAGCTATGGTATTGGTTCATGGCGGCGGAGGCACAGCTTGGAAAGAGTGGGTGGAAAAATGGAATGCTCGTGGCTTTGCAGCTATTAGTATTGCGGTTGAAGGCCAAACTGACGACATGTTATCTAAAAAAGAAAAAAAAGGAAATTGGCGTTGGCGTGCCCATGATTTGCCTGGGCCAAGACGACCGGGCATTTATAACGATACAAAGAAAAAGTCGTTGCAAGATCAATGGATGTATCATGCGGTTGCCGATACGGTATTAGCTCATTCTCTATTACGCTCATTACCACAAATTGATTCGGATAAAATTGGTTTGATGGGGGTTTCTTGGGGAGGCGTTATTACAAGTACGGTAATAGGTATAGATCAACGTTTTGCATTTGCTATTCCTGTATATGGCTGTGGCGATCTGTCTGAAGCTGGGAATAAGTATGGTAAGGCTTTAGGGAATAACGAAGTATATAAAAACGTTTGGGATCCTATTTTACGCTTAAATCGCGCTGAACTTCCTACGCTATGGATGTCTTGGCCTGGTGATCAACATTTCCCATTAGATAAGCAAGCTTCTAGTTACCACACGGTTACTGGTGATTATATGGTAAGTCTTATTCCAGGGATGGCGCATAGTCAAAAAGCAGCGATGAAACCAGAAGACAGTTATGCATTTGCACAAAGTATTGTTGAAAATGGCAAACCTTGGGCGCAAAAAACCGACTTAAACGTAAATAAAAATAAAGTTAAAGTAACATTCAAAAGTGACAAGCCCCTTGATGCGGCTACATTGATATATTCTATTGACACTGGAGTGTCAGGCAGCAAAAAGTGGCAAGAAATGCCTGCTAAATTATTAAAAGAGAACAAAAGTTGGGTTGTTACGACTACATTACCTACCGATACAAAAGCTTGGTTTGTTAACATTAAAAGTGGTGTGTTAACTCTTAGCTCAGATTATATGGAATAAGTTGATGGAAAATATAAAAGTGGTTTTATCTAAAGTGTTTTTAGTATTAATGTTGTTACTTTCATCTGGTTCTTTTGCTGGTGAAGCAAAAGACGCATGGCAGAAAATCACGGGGAAAAAACAGTCAGAACGTCCTGAGTTTACATATATTGTCAATGATCCAAATTTAGCCAATGTATTACTCTATGGTGACTCAATTTCAATTGGGTATACACAAGCTGTACGAGGTAAACTGCAAAAAGAAACGAATGTTTATAGATTGTATAGAAATGGTGGAGATTCAGGCTCGTTCATCAATAAAATGATATTAATGCATAACACCATGCAAAATGAAAAACTTACTCAAGCTTGGGATTTTAAATGGGATGTCATTCATTTTAACGTAGGTCTGCACGACCTAAAGTATGTTTTAAATGGGAAGTTAGATAAGGAAAACGGAAGACAAGTTTCTACATTATCTGATTACAAAAATAACCTTCACGCTATCGTTGCTTACTTACAGAAGCTAGCTCCAAGTGCACAACTTATTTTCGCCACAACGACACCAGTTCCTGAAGGCGCAAAAGGACGTTTTACCGGAGACGCTAAAAAATATAACCAGGTAGCACTTGAAGTGATGGAGCAGTACCCGTCGATCATTGTGAATGATTTGTATAATCTTTCTAAACCAAATCAGACACAATGGTGGGTTGAACCAAGCGATGTACATTACAATGAGATAGGTAAAAATGCCCAAGGGGCTCAAGTTGCTAAAACCATAAGCACGGCACTTGCTACTAGGAAGATAGATAATTAGTGAAAGCAATACAATTATATCTAACGTTGTTGGTTTTGATAGCCATGAGTAGTTGTACAACTAACTTGCAAGATCAACATAATCCGTCTGACGAGGAAGAAGTGCCTGCAACTTGGGAAGCCAAGTTGCTTGATACTGAGGTTGATAACGCAAGTTTATTGAATACTTGGGGAATGTCACTCCCTGTGGCACTAACCAATCAATTGGAAAAAGTCTCAACGGGTAATCTACAACTCTATTTGTCTCAACTGAGGTTGACGCAAGCGTCACTAGATTTTGACATTACATCAGATGAGCGACTTCCTGATACAAGGCTGACATTGACTAATGGACAATCGCAAACTGATGTAGACAATAAAAGTGACTGGTCAAATAGTCTACGAATAGCTGTTTCCGCAAGTTGGGAAGTAGATATATGGGGTAAGTTAGACGACGGAATAAAACAAGATGGTGCGCTGTTTCAAGCAAAAGGGTATGAATATCAAGCATTAAAACAATCATTGCAAGGCCAGGTTATCAATAACTGGCTTACTATTGTTGAACAACAGCATTTATTAGAACTCAATCAAAAAAATCTAGAGAACCAAGAGCGACGTATGAAAATGTCATTGTCCAGATTAGATTATGGTTTAGCTGGAGGTGTAGATATACGTAATGCCCGAACAAATCTTTTACGTTTACAGGAAAGCAGAACCCAACTGCAGCTGAGACTCAATATAGCATTACGTCAATTTAATGTGTTGTTGGGTAATTACCCTAATACGGAAATGAATTTTAATTTTGAATTACCAGAATTAATTCCGTTGTTTGATGTTAAAACCCCAAAAAACATTTTATTAAACCGACCGGATATCCAACAGGCAGAATTTGAGTTGATTGCGGCTGGCTTTGCTTGGCAAGTCGCTAAAAAAAACCAACTGCCAAGATTAACGTTTAGTTTTTCAATAGATCATCAACCAGATGACTTTAAAAGGCTATTTGACTTCAGCCATTGGTTAAGCGCGGTGAGTGCTTCTATAGTACAACCTATTTTTTATCGTGGAGTATTAAAGAAGCAAGAGCAAAGAGCTAAATTGTCGCAAGAAATTGAATTAACTCAGTATAAAACAATATTGTTGACAGCTTGGCAAGAGGTTGAAAATGCCATAGAAAATGAATCTCAAATAACCAAAAGGTTAGGCTATTTGCAGCAAGCATTAATTGAAGCAAAGGAAGCTGAGTATCAGGTTGAGCGCTTATATATTAAAGGTTTAGCAAACAGCTTTGAATTATTATCAATACAAAGAACTCGTTGGGCTATTGAATCAGACCTTGTTAGCTTAACCGTTAACCGACTTAAAAACAGAGTCCAATTGCAATTAGCTTTAGGTCTTCCAACCCCAGAGAAGTCTCAAAATTAATATGATAAATTTTCTGAAAAAAAATGTGTTATTTATAACATTAAGCATTGTGGTCGTGGTGATCTTAATACTATTAAATGTTCTTAAACCAATAGCTGATAAAAAAGATTACCGACCTAAAAAACTTAAAGTATTTATCGAGAGGAGCATACAACAAGATACCCAGTTGTTTGCTTATTCACAGGGGGAAACTAAGCCCAAGCAAGAAGTTGTACTTAAGAGTCAAGTGGAAGGCAAGATAACGTATATCTCACCTAATGTAGTGGTAGGTGGCCGAGTGAAAAAAGGTCAATTGTTATTGTCGGTTGACAAAACCGACTACCAACTACTTGTGATACAACGAGAAGCCAATGTTGCTCAATCTGAACAACAACTTATTACGGTTCAAGCACAAGCTGATATCGCGAACCAAGAATTGAAAACGTTGGGTAGAGAGAATCCTAACGACTTGGCTCTTTGGGTGCCACAGTTGGTTCACGCTAAAGCTGCAGTGAAAGCTTCAGAAGCATTACTTGAAAAAGCAAAGTTAGATCTTTCTCGTACTAATGTTTACGCTCCTTTTAATGCCGTGATCAGAGATGAGAATGTCACCGTTGCACAACAAGTAAGTAGAAATAATGAACTGGCAACTTTGTATGCGACAGACGTAATGGAAGTTAGGTTGGCCTTAAATGGTGAACAGCTGGGAATACTTGATTTACCTATTGATTATTACGTTAACGAATACAAAGATGGTTTACCCATTCAGTTGGATACTCAAATTGGTAATCAACATATCACATGGCCTGCAAAACTAATGCGTACCGCCGGGGAGTTTGATAGTGGAACTAGAACATTGGATGTTATAGCTGAAGTTCAGCAGCAACAAGATTTGCCTTTATTGCTCCCTGGTTTATTTGTCAATGCCAAACTCTCAGGCCGAAAGGTCAAAAATGTAACTATACTGGCAAGAACAACGGTTAAACCTAATAATCTAATTTGGTATGTCGACGATAAAGGATTTTTGCAACATAAAACCGTCACCCCTATTTATCGTAATAGCCAGCATGTAATTGTTAAAGGTTTGAAAAAAAATACAAAAATCGTAACTTCAGCACTGGTTTCTCCCACACCTGGAGTTGCAGTAAGAGCGATTGATCCAAGCTCTGATCAAGTTGAAGGTACTAATCTCAAACGTGACCGTGAAAAAGGGAAAGGAAAAGGAAAGCGAGAAACTCGACGTGGAGAAAAAGATAGTAAACCAGTGACTGGCAAAAGGAAAGGCGATGAATAATTTGGTAACTTGGTGGGTTAAAAATCCAATTGCTGCTAATTTAGCCATGATTGCCCTGGTTGTTTCTGGAGTGGTTAGTTATTTTTTTGGCGTGGAAAAAGAGCCTTTTCCCACCACGATAAGTACCACGATGGACGTAAAAATGAACTGGCTTGGCGCAGGCCCTAGAGATATCGAAGACCAAATTATAGTTCGTTTTGAAGATGCCGTGAAGAATGTTGAAGGCATTAAAAGTATCACATCCTCTGCATCAGAAGGGAGGGCTACGGTAACTATTCGGGGTAAATCTCAGTTAGATAGACGTAAGTTTGCTGAAGAAATAAGAGAGAAGATCAACTCTGTTAACGGCTTACCGTCTGACTCTGATAGGCCGGTAGTTTCTGAACGTACTCGAAAACAAGAAATGATCCGCATTGCATTACATGGTCATATGGATAGAGAGTATTTGACAACACTTGCCCATGACATCAGACGCCAAGTTGCAGCCTTACCTCTTATTTCAGACGTTCAATTATCAGGTGAGGGCCGTTATGAAATAGCGATTGAAATAACGGAGCAAGCTTTAAGTATTCATAATATTAGTATTGATGAGATCTCTAATGCGATAAAGGACTCATCCGTTAATGCATCAGCGGGCACAGTTCGAGATGAAGCTGGCGTGGTGAGTCTGAGTGTTCGTAGTCGTGCCGATTTCCAACAAGAATTTGAAGACTTAGTTATTCGTCAGAATCAAAATGGCGCTAAATTGTTATTAAAAGACATTGCCATTATTAAAGATGGGCTAGCGGATAGTAAATATATATCTAGATTTGATGGCGAACCCGCAATTCTTATTGAAGTTATGCAAGGGGATTATATGAATATCCCTAAGATGTCTAAATATGTTGAGGATTATGTAGCAAAAAAAAATACCCAATTGCCAGAAGGTGTGCAGTTAACTACTTGGTCTGATTGGAACCAAGCATATCAAAGTCGTTTGTCGACTATTTTTTCAAGTGCAATCAGTGGTCTTATTTTAGTGTTTGTATTATTAATGCTGTTCCTACAGCCTAAAATAGCGCTATGGGTAACTGCCGGGATTGCAACTGCATTTGCTGCGAGTTTTTCATTACTTCCTACATTTGATGTTTCTTTGAACATGTTGTCTTTATTTGCATTTTTAATGGTTATCGGAATCGTAGTGGATGATGCAATTGTAATCGGTGAGAGTGTCCATTTAGCTCATGAAAATGGATTACACGGTGAAGAAGCTGCAATAAAAGGTGTTGACCAAGTTGCGAAGCCTGTTCTATTCGGTGTATTGACTACTATAGTGATTTTTACTCCTATGTTATTTTTACCAGGCAATAACTCTGAGTTTACCCGTGCCATTGCTACTGTCGTGATTTTAGCTTTGTTATTTTCGTTATTCGAAGCATTATTTATTTTACCTTCGCATTTGCGCCATTTAAAAGATGATGACAAAAAACGCAAAGACAGTAAGTTAGAAGTTTTACAGGGTAAGATTGCGTCGAGTATAAATTGGTTAAATATCGTTTTATATATGCGTTTGGTTCGAGGTTGTATTCGTCATAAAGGTAGTATCATTTTATTGTTTGTAGGTACATTTTTTATTGGCATTAGTTTATTAAATAATAATTACATCACCAAATCGTTTATGCCACAAATTGCGGATGACAAAATTCGCTTGTCAGTTACATTGCCTGAGTCCGCAACCCATGAACGTATGTTACAAGTGTTAGAACAAATGATGGATGGGCAAAAGCAGCTATTACAATATGTTGATACATTATCAGATCAAGGCTTAGTTGAGCATGATTACACTCGGTTATATGGGACTAGAGTCGTTAGTGAAATTAAATTAATACCGTTTGATGAACGTTCGATTGATATCGATACCGCTGCAGCCAAATTACAGGAGTTTATAGGTGATATCCCAGATGCCGAAGAAATAGAGTTTAAGTCGACATTAAATACTCAAGAACCAAAAATCGGATTTAGTTTTAATTCCAAAGACACGCAAGCATTAAAGGTGGCGCTAAATGATTTTAAAACCCACCTAGCAAAATATGAAGGAATTCAACTGCTCAGAGATAGTATGGACAAAGGCAGTCAAGAAATGGTGTTCCACCTTAAGCCCGGTACTGAATCATTAGGTTTGACCGTTAAAGAAATTACCAAACAAGTCAAACAAGCTTATTTTGGTCAAGAAGTTCAACGCTTGCCTCGAGTGGGCGGAGATGTACGTGTAAAAGTTATGTACAGTCTCTCTGAACGGGAGTCTATAGATTCACTACGTCACCTTAAAATAAGAACCCGTGATGGCCGTAGTATACCCATAATGAACTTGATAGATATTGAAATACGCTCTGGTATTCAACGTATATCGCGACGTGATGGTTTTAACACTGCTTATATTCGTGGTGAATACATGGGAAGTGATAGGGCTACTATTATCAATGATGTTCGGGATAATTTTATACCACAATGGCAAACACGGCACCCTCAAGTTAACTATGGTCGTGGTGAACGTATGATTGAAGAAGATGAATTTACCACCAGAGTGTTGGTATTGGAAGGCTTAGCAATAATGGTTGCTTATATGCTAATGGCAATAGCATTTAAATCTTACAGTCAACCTTTACTCATCATGAGTGCTATCCCGTTTGGTTTTTTAGGAGCTCTCATTGGTCATCTTATACATGATACCAGTTATGGCATGTTTTCCATGCTAGGTATTTTAGCGGCGTCGGGGGTGGTCATTAACGATAATATTGTATTGGTTGATGCGATAAACAAATTTAGAGAGAAAGGATATTCAGCAAAAGCTTCTGTGATTAAAGCATGTCGGTATCGTTTTCGCCCCATAATCCTAACGTCAATAACCACGTTTGTTGGTTTATTACCTATGCTGTCTGCTAATAGTGTACAAGCCAAGTTTTTAATTCCTATGGTTGTATCTCTTGCCTATGGCGTTTTAGCAGCAACTATAATTACTCTTTTATTAGTCCCTTGTATTTATTTGGCATTTTCAGATGCCCGACAATATTACTTAATGAAAATGAAAGCGTGGCAAAATGAGGATCGAACCTAATGAAACGAACACTCCAATTAATAAGTCTGTTATTGCTTAGTTTCAGCTCACAGGCTTTGTCATTAAATAAAATTGACGCGGACGGATTTACGACGCTGTTTAATGGCAAAAACTGGGATGGCTGGTATTTGAAATTACGCAGTGGTGATACAAAAATGGCTGAAAAAGTATTCGCCATTGAAAATAATGAAATACATGTTTTTAATGATGATTTTCCAGATGAATACAATTTAAATACGGGTGATAATGACACTCACGGTCTTTTTTACACAAATAAAACCTACACCTTTTATATTTTAAAATTTGAATATAAGTGGGGCTCTAGAAAAGCCAATAACTTCAAACAGTGGCAGTATGATGCTGGTGTTTATTATCATGTGACTAAAGATGATGTTTTTCCTTTTGGGTTAGAGTATCAGCTTAGATATAACCATATTAAAGATAGAAATCATTCGGGTGACTTTATTGTCCCTAGAGGTGCAAAAGCGACTTGGTATTCAACAACGGATCTAAATGCTTACGAAAGTAAGAAAGATAATGGGCGTACTTATTTACACCCCAAAGACGGTGGTAAACTTGAACAGCCTGAATTTTGGCATAAATTGACCAAGCCAACAAAAAACTTTCATGGCTTAGATAACCAGTGGAATCAAGTAGAAATTATAGTTATGGGCAGTGAATACGCTATTCATAAATTAAATGGTGAAGTCGTTAATATGGCTTATGATTTGTTCCCATCATCTGGAATAATTGGTTTTCAATCTGAAACATCTGAAGTTTTTTATCGTAATATCAAGATTAAAGAGTTTGAACGTTCAGTAAGTGAAGAGCAATTTTTAAAATAATGCTATGCGATAATCGAGACTTTTTGATGACTAATGCTCAATCAAATTGGTATAAATTAAAATTGATATTATTCTGCATACTTTGCTTTTCCTCAATTAATTTCTCCCAAGCTCAGCAAAAGAATGAAGCCATAGAGCCAATATTGAAAGGAGAGGGCGTTATTCAACTGATCAAAGGTGACGCATTAAATGATTGGCTAGTACCTTCTTCTTTTTGGTCTATTAGAGATGGCGTTATTATTGGAGATACTAGAGGGGAAAAACTCAATGCTTCGCAGTGGTTGTATACTAAACAGAGTTTTGGTGACTTTGAATTTACCATCGAATTAAAGCTAAGTGGAGATCACCGCCGCAATACGGGTATTTATTATCGTGTTCACCCTTTTTTATTTACCAATGCTAAAGGCACAAAGTCCTATCAAGCCCCCTCTGGTTATGAGTTTGATGCATCATTTCATATTGAAGGTAATCGAAATGACAGGGGAGCTCTTGCTGATTGGTATGCACGCCGTTCGTTACGGATACTTCCTGATCAAACGATCATTAATCAAGTTTATAAACCCGATGAATGGAATCGTATGACAATTCGAGCGCGGGGAAATCGTTTGGAATATTGGATTAATGGCATAAAAATTATGGACTACCTTGATCAAGATACAAAGGCGTCAAAAGTTGGAGTCATTGGGTTTCAATTACATAATGGCTCTGTGATGAAGGTTGAATATAAAAATAGTTATGTACGACCATTAAAGCCCTAACAAAGGGCTGCATAAATGTAATTTTACTAAGCAATGTAACTTTACCTATTTTTTATATGAGCTTAGTTTTAGACGACGTGAAATTAGTCTTTTCTTAGCGTCTTAGGAACCTCTTGAGTCACCTTTCCTGTTGCTGCCCATTCGGTACCTCTTTGGATCATAGTAACAAACCCCAAACTTTTATACGCAATTTCGTCATGCCCTAAGGTCATATGAAATACTCGGCCTTGATGATAATTAATGGTCATCAGTATAGGTTCATGACGACTACTGCCTTTTTCTTTTTCATCACTATAAGCGGTGGCAAGTACGGTAAGGTTTTCAGCTGGTCCTCGTAAGTGGCTGTATAACTCGTCTTTCGTATGTAACCAAGAAGAGGTAAAACCTTGGGTTATTGGGTGGTCAGTTATACGATGCATAACGGTAAATTCATGTAAATTGCCATGATTTCCAGCTTTACCTATGCTTTTATCCTTAATTAAATGGCCATTAGTATTAAAATACAGCATGGGGCCATTAGTTTCATTTCGTTTGCCCCAACCACCTAACCCAATCATTTTGTTATATTCCAACCAGGTAGGAAATGAATTATTTGCAGCGTGGAGAGCAACAAATCCACCTCCGTTTTTCATATAATGTTCAAATGCATTTTTTGTTTTCTTTGGCCAGGGGGCAGCTCGTAAGCCAAAGTTAGATAAGACAACATTGTAATTTGAAAACGTCGGACTGAAATTAGGATCTGTCTTTGGTTTTCCGTCTATATAAACGTTGCCGTCATTTAAAGTGAAGGTTTTATCTTTCGTTAACCCTTTCCAAGTATATTGTGTCCGATAAATATCGACGTTGAAAAGCCCTGTATCTTCTAATAACCGTTTGAGATTTAACGTGCCTTCACTCCAATAACTATGGTTGTTTTGTCCATCAACAATTAACACGTTAATTTTTTCTGTTTTGTTTTTTTGT
Source organism: Psychrosphaera sp. (assembly GCA_034111705.1). GTDB lineage: Bacteria > Pseudomonadota > Gammaproteobacteria > Enterobacterales > Alteromonadaceae > Psychrosphaera. Next base: position 7,499 of record JAWUWS010000090.1, on the reverse strand, counting down.
TTTGAAGGAGTTTGAATGGTATTGCTACAGCCATACAGGCTTTGCACTGTAAGGACACTTAATCCTAATAAAAACAAATATATTGTTCTTTGCGTTATAAATTCATTTACAATTTTCATCACATATCCTTTCTTTATTACAGAGTCGGTCAAACTGATTTGAGTAACCACTCAAATCAAAATTAAATTTTAAATCCTACGCTAATGACTTACATAATTATTGTCATAGGTTAAGTTTTAGGATGCCTACAAAACTAATATGGTAGAGATTAATTAAAGTGGACTTTTGTTTTTAAAGGTACAGGTTAATTAATGCATTATTTACTAATACTAAAATGTTTTTAAGCACTATAGGTTAATAAAATTAATGTCTTTTACAGTAAATTACCTTGTTAATCTCATTGTGTACATTTAAATATAAAAATACATAATTTAATTGACGAGGTTGTATATAGGTGATTAAATATAAAATATATTCAACAGAACTTATAAATGGCCATGTAAGTATTTTAGAAGTCGTGGCTGCTAAGTCGTTTATTGGGCAAATAGCCCAGTCGAGTAATGTTTTAGGGTGTAGGAATGATAAATAAACATTTTGTTCTATTGAACAAAGAAGATAACGTTTTTGTATGTTGTAAAGAGTTACTATCAGGTTGCTCAATTACTCTAGAGGGCATTGACGTGACAATGTCAGCAGATATAACCGTAGGCCATAAAATTGCCAGAAAACAAATCACCAAAGGTGAAAAAATCTTAAAATATGGTGTTTCTATTGGTTCTGCAACTCAAGACATTATATTTGGCGAACATGTTCATTTACACAACATGAAAAGTGATTATATTGCCAGTCATACACGTCAATCAAAAGTAGGGGAAAACGAATGAAAGGCTATTTAAGAAAGGATGGTCGCAAAGGGATACGTAACGTTGTTCTAGTAACCTATTTAGTTGAGTGTGCCCATCATGTGGCGAGAGCTATCGTTGCAGATTGTCATCGAGACGACGTTCAGTTAATTGGCTTTCCAGGCTGTTACCCAAATGATTATGCATTAAAAATTATGGAAGGACTTTGTACGCACCCTAATGTAGCAGGTGTGTTGATTGTTTCTTTAGGCTGTGAAGGCTTTAACCGAGAACAGTTGGCTAATACAGTTGAAGCTAGTGGTCGCTCTATTGAAACCTTAGTTATTCAAAAAAATGGCGGTACTCGTAAAACAATTGAAGCTGGTTTAGCCAGTGTTAAAAAAATGTGTGAAGACGCAAGTCATGCCGAAATCGTACCAATGGACATTAGTGAACTAGTAGTTGGTACTATCTGTGGAGGCTCTGATGGAACTAGCGGAATTGGTGCTAATCCAGCCGTAGGTATGTGTTTTGATAAGCTGATTGCGAATGATGCTGTGTGTATGTTTGAAGAAACGGGTGAGTTAATCGGTTGTGAGCAAATTATGGCGGAACGAGCTATCACTCCTGAACTTGGTGAAGAGATCATAAAGTCGGTAGAAAAAGCTGAAGTTTATTATACCCGAATGGGGTATGGCAGCTTTGCACCAGGTAATGCAGAAGGCGGTTTATCAACGCAAGAAGAGAAATCAATGGGTGCTTATGCAAAATCAGGTAGCTCTAAAATTCATGGTTTGATCAAACCTGGTGACATTCCTGCTCAAGGCGGTTTGTATTTAATGGACGTAGTACCGGACGGTGACCCTATGTTTGGTTTCCCTAATATAGTGGACAGTGCTGAGATCGTCGAAATGATCGCATCAGGTTGTCACATTACATTGTTTACCACAGGGCGAGGTTCGGTAGTTGGTTCAGCTATTTCTCCTGTTATCAAAGTATGCGCAAACCCTGAAACTTACGACAACTTATCTGATGATATGGATATTAATGCCGGTAAAGTTATTAAGGGCGAAGCGACCGTTGAGCAAGTTGGTAACGAAATATATGATCTTGTGCTTGAAGTTGCACAAGGCAAGCAATCTAAATCTGAAAGTTTAGGCCATCAAGAATTTGTTCTAACGTATAAAAAATTCGATGCCATTGGACCTTCTTGTTTACCTACTGTTAGATAGTTGAGTGATTAATGATGTTTAAGAATAGACAGATAGGTAATACGGAATTACAAGTTTCAGAATTAGGGTTTGGTGCAGCCTCCTTAGGAAATTTATATAAAGCAGTTCCTAATGAAGAAGCTGAACGCACTTTACGTGCAGCTATTCAATCAGGTATTAACTTATTTGATACAGCACCAAGATATGGATTAGGTTTAAGCGAACGTCGAGTCGGTGATGCTCTTAGAGAGCTAACTCCATCAGAGTATGTGATCTCCACTAAAGTTGGCCGTATTTTAACTCCTGATAGAAAAGCCAATACTAAAGAGCTTAGATACGGTTTTGACACTCCGATGCCATTTGACGCGCACTATGACTATACCTATGACGGAATTATGCGTTCGTTTGAAGATAGTCTTCAAAGGTTGGGTGTGGCAGAAATTGATATATTGTTAGTACATGATATTGGCATTGATACCCATGCTGATAAAGATGCATTTTATTACAATCAATTATCCGATAGTGGTTACAAAGCACTTAATGAACTTCGCCAACAAGGTTTGATTAAAGCCGTTGGGTTAGGAGTGAATGAAACTGAAATATGTGAACGGGTAATGGAGTTTGGTCAGTGGGATTGTTTCTTACTTGCAGGGCGTTATTCACTATTAGAGCAAGATGCGTTGGATACTTTTTTACCTAAATGTCAGGCTCATGGAGCATCTATTATTTTAGGTGGTCCATACAATTCAGGTATATTAGCCACAGGTGTTAAAGGTAATACAATACCGAATTATAATTATGAACCTGCACCTGCTGATATCATTTCAAGGGTTAGTGAAATTGAAGATGTTTGTCAGGAATTTGAAGTACCTTTGGCGGCTGCAGCACTGCAGTTTCCGTTAGGACATATGGCTGTTTCTACGGTTATCCCAGGTATGGGAAGTGAAAGACGAGTGAGCAAGACAGTAGAGCTGTTCCATCACAATATTCCTGCTGAGTTTTGGTTACGACTAAAAGAAATTGGTTTGTTACGCCAAGATGCACCTATACCAGTCAAAGATACAAGTCATGACTAAAAGTAAAATCATCGATAGCCATCATCATCTTTGGCAGTTATCGCGAGGTGATTATAAATGGTTAACACCCGATTTAACTAAATTGTATCGGGATTTTGATACTGTTGATTATCTTCAAGTATCACAGTCTAGCCCGGTAGCTGAAAGTATTTTAGTACAAGCCGCAGATACGGATGCTGAAACTGATTTTTTATTGCAACAAGCTGATGACAACGATTTTATTGTCGGTGTTGTCGGTTGGATTGATATGGAAGCATCGATTGAACAAAGTTGTCAGCGCTTAAATTCTTTGGCTGTAAATTTTAAGTTCAAAGGTATCCGTCCAATGTTGCAAGATATCGACGATATTGATTGGATTTTGAACTCTGCATTTGCCCCCGTATTTGAATGTTTAATTAATTTGAATCTTACTTTTGATGCTTTGATAAAAACAGAACACTTAACCAATATTTATTTATTGGCTACGCAATATCCTGAACTCAATATAGTAATTGATCATTGTGCAAAGCCGGACATAGCTAATCAAGAATTTGATACTTGGGCATCGGCATTAGAAATGTTTGAAAATTGTCGGAATGTTTATATAAAAGTGTCTGGTTTACCAACGGAAGCATCCATAAATCAGAATGATGTATCGTATTTTGAAAAATATTTTGACCATGTATATCAAGTATTTGGCGCGGATAGAATGATGTGGGGAAGCGATTGGCCAGTGGTTAACTTAAACAGTAACTACCTAGATTGGTTTTCAAAATCAAAACAATTAATTATGAACTTATCAAGTCAAGATCAACAAGCTATTTGGTCGGGGACAGCAACTAAGTTTTATCGATTATAAATTTAATAACTAACAGTTTAGAAGTAATGGAATTAAATATGAATGCACAAAAAGTATCTATTGTAACAGGCGGTGGTAGCGGTATTGGTTATGCGATTTCAAAGGCATTAGCTACTTTAGGACATTATGTAGTTGTCGTTGATCTGTCTATAGACTCTGCACAAGCCACGGTTAAAGAGATCAATAATGAAGGTGGTCAATCTGAAGCGGTAGCGCTAGATGTTTCAAATCATCAACAAGTAACACACTCTTTTGACCAATTAGCGGCAAAACATGGACGTATTGATGTTTTAGTAAATAACGCGGGAATCGGCTCTATTGGTACGTTAGAAGAAACACCAGAAGATGAGCTAGATAAAGTCTATCAAGTAAATGTTAAAGGCGTTTATAACTGTGCCTATGCAGCAGTACCACATATGAAGAAACAGCAATCGAGCGTAATTGTGAATATGGCTTCTATCGCTTCAAGTGTTGGCATACCGGACCGCTTTGCTTATTCAATGAGTAAAGGTGCAGTATTAACAATGACTTATTCTATTGCCAAAGATTATGTAAATGATGGAATTCGTTGTAACTCTGTAGCTCCTGGAAGAGTTCATACTCCGTTTGTTGATAATTATTTGGAAAAAAATTACCCAAATAATAAAGAGGAAATGTTTGAGAAGTTATCGCAAACACAACCTATCGGTCGTATGGGTAAACCTGAAGAAATTGCGGCCTTGGTAAAATATTTGTGTTCAGACGACGCGACGTTTATCACAGGCACAAACTTTCCGATTGATGGTGGTTTTGTGACGATTAATAACTAGTAGTTATTTTCAAAAAATAAAAATAAAAATAAAAATAAAAGGTAGTTCAATGAACACCAAAATAGATCAATTAAAACAGGGGGAGATTATGTCAGAACAATCTCATCAAGATCAGAAAGTAGAAGTTATTCCAAAAGCATTCTTAGCATCCTTTATATTGGTTACATTATGTTTTCCTCTTTGGGGGTTTGCTAATGACATTACCAACCCGTTGGTGAAAGCCTTTTCAAAAATTTTACAAATGAGCACGACTGAAGGCACATTAGTACAAGTTGCCTTTTATGGTGGTTATGGTGCGATGGCGATACCAGCCGCCATATTTATTAAAAAGTTTAGCTATAAAGCTGGTTTGATTATGGGATTAGCCTTTTATGCTCTTGGCGCATTTCTGTTTATTCCGGCAGCTGGGGCGCAAGCCTTTGCACCATTCCTGTTAGCCTTTTTTGTGATGACCTGCGGTTTATCATTTTTAGAGACGAGTGCTAACCCGTATATCTTATCAATGGGCCCAAGAGAAACTGCTACACAGCGATTAAACTTAGCGCAGGCATTTAATCCGGTTGGTTCATTACTCGGTATGTTCATCGCGACCCAATTTATTATCCAGAAGCTTAATCCTGCGACAGATGCTGAACGTCGAGAGTTAGCCTCTAATGGTTCAGTTGCAGCAATGGATAAACTAGCTGGAATAACGGCTAATGATCTTGAGGTCATTCGAAACCCTTATTTAGCTATTGGAGTCGTCGTGTTAATCATGTTGGCGATCATCGCAGTTAAAAAAATGCCAACAACGGAGAGCAAATCAGACTCATTAGATATCAAAGGTACGTTTAAGCGTTTGTTAGCTAACCGTAATTACCGTGAAGGTGTGATTGCACAAATGTTTTATGTTGGCGCGCAAATCATGTGTTGGACTTTTATTATTCATTACGGAGCAGAAGTTCTGGTTAAGTCGGGCATGACAGAAAAGGCGGCTGAAGCTCAATCTCAGATCTACAACATTTACGCAATGATCATTTTTTGTGTCAGCCGTTTTGTTTGTACTTTTTTATTAAAGTTTATTAATCCCGGCAAACTTTTAATGGTACTGGCTGCCGCTGGAATAGGTTTCACTGCTGCAACCATACTTTTAGATGGTGTGGCAGGTATTTATACGCTAATAGGTATTTCTGCGTGTATGTCGCTAATGTTCCCAACTATCTATGGAATTGCCTTGGAAGGTACGGGTGATGATGCCAAATTAGGAGCTGCAGGTTTAATAATGGCTATTGTTGGCGGGACATTCCTACCAATGGCACAAGCCTCAATAATTGATTTGAAAGTAGTGTTTAACGATTTCTCAGCAACGAAAGCTTCATTTATATTGCCGCTTATTTGTTTTGTGGTAATTGCAGTTTATGGAAAACGCTCGCAAAGGACTATTTAAATGACACAAAGATACTGCTTTGCACTTGATTTGAAAGACGATAACCAATTAATTGAAGATTACAAAAAATATCATGCGCGCGGTGGTGTATGGCCAGAAGTAATAGATTCAATTAGATCGGTTGGCATAACGGGAATGGAAATATTTTTAGTTGGAAACCGTTTATTTATGATCATGGATGTTAATGAATCATTTAGTTTTGACAAAAAAATGCAAGCAGATATACAAAACCCAAAAGTGCAAGAGTGGGAAACGTTGATGAGTACTTTCCAGCAAGAATTACCATGGGCAGCCAAAGGGCACAAATGGGAATTGATGGGTAAGATTTTTGACTTAAAAAAACATTAATAAAATTTAAAATTTTGAAGCAGAGGTAATTATGAAATTAGTTAGATTTGGTTTGGTTGGCCAAGAAAAACCAGGCATTTTAGCTGCAGACGATACGTTAAGAGATGTATCAAGCCATATTGGTGATTATGATAAAGCATTTTTTATAAATGATGGACTAAAAAAACTTAGTAAGATTGATGTAAATTCATTACCTATAGTTACTGATGGTGTTCGTATTGCAGAGCCTGTAGCCGAAGTCGGTAAGATGATATGTGTGGGGCTTAATTATGCAGATCATGCAGCAGAGTCTGGTATGGAAGTACCACCAGAACCAGTTTTGTTTTTTAAAGCGACATCTTCAATTATTGGACCAAATGATACAGTTGAAATGCCACCTAAGTCAGAAAAGAGTGACTGGGAAGTAGAATTAGGCGTAGTGATAGGTAAAGAAGCTAAATACGTTTCCGAACAAGATGCTATGGATTACGTAGCTGGCTTTTGCGTAGTGAATGATTTATCTGAACGTGAATATCAAATCGAACGAGCTGGTCAATGGTGTAAAGGTAAAGGTTGTGACACGTTTGGTCCTGTAGGCCCATATTTAGTGACGCCGGATGAAGTGAAAGATTTTGATAACTTAAGCATTTGGCTTGAGCTAAATGGTAAAAAAGTACAAGACGGTAATACCAATACAATGGTTTATAAAGTGCCTTTCTTAGTGCATTACATTAGCCAATTTATGAGCTTGCAACCAGGTGATATTATCAGTACTGGTACACCTCCAGGTGTTGGTTTAGGTATGACCCCTCCGTTGTATTTAAGAGAAGGTGATGTCATGCGTTTAGGTATTGATGGTTTAGGCACTCAAAAACAAACGGTTGAGCGTTATAAAGGGTAATTGAGCTGGATTTTAAAAAGGAATAGATCATGATTATTTCCGCACCGACTGATTTCAGAGCTGCAGCGA
>JAWUWS010000089.1:0-11242 GCA_034111705.1 Psychrosphaera sp. | reverse complement strand
TGATTCCTGTTGAACATCCTCTAATGTCGTATCATCACAGGCTGATAATCCCAGTACACTGGTAATTGCGATACTTATTGCTAACTTATTCATATTTCTCCCCTGGGTCCTATTATTTTTACCAATTAATTTGGTTTGTTTTTATGGACACTTTTTTAACAGTTTAGACCAGTTAAAGTTACCTCACTTGTTTGTAATAAGCCAGTCAAAATTACTAATTTATAAGGTTTTTATGATCTATTGATGAACTTTTGATGTTCTTTAATGATCTTTTTGAATGCACAGTAGTGAATTATTGCTTGATGCACGGTAACATTACGGTGATTTCAAACATTTAGCTAAGACCTTATGAACCATTTAAATTTTCAACCATCATCTGATGAACTAAACAATAAAGTTATTTTAATTACCGGTGCAGGCGCTGGCATTGGCAGGCAAGCTGCCCTAACCTATTCACAGCTTGGTGCTGAAGTAATTTTGCTTGGCAAAACGACTAAAAAATTAGAAGCAGTTTACGACGAAATTGTTAATGCAGGATATAAAGAACCATCCATCGTACCTCTTGATATGAAGGGCGCTACGGTTAAACATTATAAGGATATGGCTGCAACAATAATGTCAGAATATGGTCGGTTAGATGGACTACTAAATAACGCCTCTACCTTGGGTGCCTTAAGTCCGTTAGAACATGTTGATGAAGGTACGTTTGACGATGTTATGCAGGTAAACTTCAAAGCAACTTTTTATTTAACTCAAGCGCTAATACCCGTTCTAAAAAAATCAAACAATGCTTCTGTCGTCTTCACATCAAGTAGTGTTGGTAAAAAAGGCAAAGCATTTTGGGGAGCCTATGCATTCTCTAAATTTGCCACCGAAGGTCTAATGCAAACCATGGCAGATGAGTTTGAGAATACCTCTATACGCACCAACTGTATAAACCCAGGTGCCACAAAAACCAGTATGCGATCAAAAGCATATCCATCTGAAGATGTGAGTAAATTAGCCACACCTGAGCAGTTAATGCCAAGCTATGTTTATTTAATGTCAGATAAGAGTAAAGAAATAAACGGTCAATCTTTGGATGTTCAACCAAAGTAGCCTATATACGCTACAAAAAATATAATCAGAAACAAAAAAGCCTCAATTCAAATTTGAGGCTTGTTTTATGTGCTGAATGCTAACTTATTATTTAGCTATACGGCGCTGTTTGTGTTTTCTTACTGCGCGTTTAATACGAGCATGCTCAACACGTCGACTTTGCGCATTATCTACAGTAACCGTTGTATTAAATTCTCTTAGCTCTCTATCTAAACCAACTTTTTTACGTAGTTTATTTAAATCTTCAAGACCAAGTTCTTTCCAACCACCTTGCATCAAACGTTTCTCTAATGTGACATCAGCATAACGAATTCGAATAAGTCGACTTACCGTTAATTCTTGTGATGCCCATAAACGTCTAACTTCACGGTTACGACCTTCTTTTAAAGAGACGGTAAACCAACTATTAGAGTTTTCATCGTGGTTAGACTTGTCTGCTTTAACTTTATCAAACTTAGCCAAACCATCTTCTAATTCAACGCCTTTGGTTAAGTTTTGTAAGTGTTCATTTTCTACTTCACCAAATACTCGTACTGAGTATTCACGTTCAATCTGATAACTTGGATGCATTAAGCGATTAGCTAATTCACCATCATTGGTAAATAACAGTAAACCACTGGTGTTTATATCTAGTCGTCCAATGCCTATCCAACGGCTGTTTTTCAATTTTGGTAATCGGTCGTATACCGTAGGACGCCCTTTTGGATCTTTACGTGTACACATTTCGCCTTCTGGCTTGTTGTACATGATCACTCGACATATTTCATCAGTTTGAGAACGAACTTCAATAATATGACCATCTACACGAATGGTTTCAGTTCCTTCCACACGGTCGCCTAACTTAGCTACGCTGCCGTTAATACTGACACGATTACTTGAAATATAGGTTTCCATCTCACGACGAGAACCTACTCCAGAACGTGCTAATACTTTTTGTAATTTTTCACTCATTAATTCTTTACTCTGCGTTGACGCTTAATGTTTCTGTATGATCTGGAGAAACTGCACTTAGCTCATTGTCCGCTTTAGCGGCGCTAGCATCATCAGTTTGCTCCATAAATTCACTTTCTATTCTTTGGGCAATTAGCTCTAACGATTCTGGCTCAATTAATTTAGGTAACTGAGACAAACTTGTTAAAGAGAAATAATCTAAAAATGTATTGGTTGTTCCATACAATGAAGGCCTTCCTGGGACTTCTTTATGGCCTACCACTTTTATCCAATTTCGTTCAACCAAGGTTCTAATAATGTTAGAGCTGACGGATACACCTCTTACATTTTCAATTTCACCACGGGTGATAGGTTGTTTATAAGCAATTAATGCTAATGTTTCTAACAGTGCTCTGCTGTATCTTGCAGGCTTTTCATATAGTAGATTTGTTAACCACTGGCCTAAATTAGCGGCAGCTTGAAAACGATAACCACTTGCCAGTTTTACTAAGTTAACTCCCCTTGAGGAATAATCACTTTTTATATCGCCTAAAATCGAGTTTAGTAAACTGTCGCTTACTTTAACATTAATCAGCACAGTTTGTTTTAATTTATCAAAAGTTAATGGCGCTTCTGAGGTAAAAATCGCAGCTTCAACGATTTGTTTTAGTTTGATTTCGTTTACTACCTGTTTTTCATCAATATTCATATATTATGCTCAACTCGCTTCAGGGTGTTTATAACGAACATGTAATTGTCCGTAAGCCGCTGACTGAATAATTTCTAACAAACTTTCTTTGACCAGTTCTAATACCGCCAAAAATGTCACTACAACACCTGAACGCCCTTCTGTAACATCAAATAAATCTGGGAATAATACAAACTTATCACTTTGGCTTAACCTATCTAATAATTGTGTCATTCGTTCTCTGGTGGACAACTTCTCAGCGGATATTTCATGATGGCTAAAGGCTGATGCTCTTTTTAATACGGTCTGGAACGCCATCACTAACTCTTGTAGGTCTATTTCAGGCTCAGATAACTCCGGCTGCATACTGTCTGGCATTACCGCTTTTGATATAAAGGTATCACGTTCCATTCTAGGTAATTGATCTATGTCTTGAGCCGCTTGTTTAATAATTTCATATTCTTGTAAACGGCGAATTAACTCAGCTCTTGGGTCTTCTTCATTTTCATCATCATATACATTTTTAGGCAACAGTAATCTAGATTTTATCTCTGCCAACATAGCCGCCATAACTAAATACTCAGCAGCTAGCTCTAGTTTCACTTCTCGCATCAAATCTACATATTCCATGTACTGCAAGGTTATTTCTTGGATAGGTAAATCGACAATATCGAACTTTTGTTTTTTAATAAGATACAACAAAAAATCCAACGGCCCTTCAAATGCTTCTAAGAATATTTCTAATGCATCTGGTGGAATAAACAAATCTTCCGGCTTATCAATAACAATCTCACCACGGACAAGCGCCAACGGCAACGCTTGTTGGATCATTTGCGTTGTATCGTGTTCGGGTTTAATCAGTGGCGGATTTTGATGATCGGTTGTCATTTCACTCAAACAGGCTTGTGTCGCCTTCGCCATACCTTAATACTGTTGGTTCATCCTCTGAGAAATCGATAACGCTAGTTGGTTTTTCTCCTAAATAACCACCGTGTATAACTAAATCCACCAGCTTTTCTAAGCGTTGGCGAATTTCATCTGGGTCAGACTCGACAAATTCATCACCTGGTAATAATAACGTTGAAGACATTAAAGGTTCACCCAATTCAGCTAATAAGTCTAACGCGATTTTATTATTAGGAATTCGAATGCCAATGGTTTTACGCTTGTCGTTTAATACGCGTTTGGGTACTTCTTTTGTGCCTTTAAATATAAACGTATATGGCCCTGGCGTTGATGCTCTGATGGCTCTAAAAGCCGCATTGTCCACTCGGGCAAATGTCGCAATTTCTGATAAATCTCTGCACACCAAAGTAAAATTATGATTTTTATCTACATTTCTAATTTGAACAATTCTATCCATCGCTTTTTTATCACCGATAGCACAACCTATGGCATAACCAGAGTCAGTCGGATAAACCACCACGCCACCATTTTTAACAATAGCCGCAGCTTGAGAGATCAATCGCCCTTGTGGGTTGTCTGGATGAATGTGAAAAAATTGACTCATGTTTTACTTCTTTTTTTAAACATACTTATGTTTTAACTATACTCGTTTATGAGGCAAATCGCCATTTAGGATGTTCCCACACAGGTTTGCATTGCTCTGTTAAATATAAACTTTTTCCTAAATCACACCAGCGTGCCGGTGCATGAAAATCAGAACCTTGTGAACTGTACAAGTCATATTTGTTTGCCAATGTTGAAATGTGTAGTCGTTGGTTTGGTGACTGCTGACTTAAACCAACCTCTAATCCATCACCGCCATGCTCTGCAAATTCAGCCACCAACTTAGCCAACCACTTATTAGACATGTCATAACGGATTGGATGCGCTATTACCGCAATTCCACCAGCGCGTTTAATAATACTTACCGCCGTTTCAATATCCATCCAATTAGGTGAAACATAAGCTGATTTGCCTTTGCCTAAATACTTTTTAAAAGCAGCGTCAAAATTTGAAACGGCACCTCTTTGTAATAACACTTTGGCAAAATGCGTTCTACTTACGCATTTACCTAATGCCATTGCACGAGCGTCTTGATAAACGTTTTCAAAGCCTTTTTTAGCCAGCTTCTCTGACATAGACAGCGCACGCACTTCTCTGTGTTCTAACTGAGTGTTTAAACAAGAAAGTAAAACAGGATCTTCAGGGTCAACACACAAACCAACAATGTGAATTTCAAAGCCGTGCCACTTAGTTGATATCTCAACACCATTAACTAATTTTAATTTTAAATTCTTTTTAGTTATTTCTTCTTGAGCAAGAGACAAACCATCAATGGTGTCGTGATCGGTAATTGCCAACACACCTACTTGGCGCACATCGGCTCGAGTCACTAATTCTACTGGCGTTAAGCTGCCGTCTGATGCTGTAGTATGGCTGTGTAAATCATAAATCAAAGTATGCTCTGGGAACTTAAAATAACAATGGCGAGATTATGTCATATAGCGTTTAGTTCTACTATCACTGAAATAAATAATTGACAGGTCTATCAAAAAACGTTTTTATATACCCACTTAATCAAAATATTACGAATTTTCAGGAATATTCTTACACATGAACACTTCTATTTTCACATGGCATTGGTGGCTTTCCAGTTTAGCGGGTGAATAAGTGGTGCGCGTAATATTACGACATTATCAAACAAAACCCGCTTAATTAGGCGGGTTTTTTTATGGCTTAAATTTAACAAATAAGAAAAGTAATCAAAATGGTATTTAGTCAAATTACAACAACCGTTGGTGAAGTAAACAGCATCAGTATTAAAGCGAATTATTTAAATGACCCGCTTGATATATTCTCTCGTTTTACCCAAGACAATGACAACTCCTTATTGTTAGAGTCAGCTGAGATTGACAGTAAAGATAATTTAAAAAGTTTGATGTTAATTGACACAGCTGTAAAATTTGAATGCAACGGTAACCAAGTCACCGTCACAGCACTAGTCGATAATGGCCTGCCCGTCATTCATCATTTATCGTCTACCTTTATTCAGCAATACGCAGCTAGTACGAATGTCACCTTATTAGATAATGTGTTAACCATTACGTTTTTAGATAACGATATTAACGTTGACGAGGAGACTCGTTTAAAACAAGCCAACGCCTTTGAAGTATTACGCTCTGCGGTTAACTCAATAAAAGCGCCAAGTGACTCCCCTTTCGCACTATTTTTAGGCGGTGTGTTTGCCTATGACATGTTAGCTAACTTCGAGTCTTTACCTCAGGTAGATGATGGCTTAAATACTTGCCCCGATTATCTATTCTATTTAGCCGAAACTATGGTGATCATTGACCATCAAAAACAACAAACTGAACTTATTGGTAATGTATTTAGTGGCGAAAACGCCTACGCAAACTGTTTCTCTATTGGCAAACGACTAGAGCAACTCAAACAGCAACTAGATGCAGCAATTGAAGAAAGCCTGAACGTAAACAAACCAACCTTTGGTTTTAATACAAAAGGAGCCCAACCTGTACTGAGTAACTCAGCCATTACTGTTAACGTGGCAGATGACACCTTCCAACAACAAGTCATTCAACTAAAACAAAATATTGTGCAAGGTGATGTATTCCAAGTTGTCCCGTCACGTTGTTTCAGCTTACCTTGTTCTGACTCGTTAGATGCGTATCGTCATCTTAAACAAGACAACCCTAGTCCTTATATGTTTTACCTTAAAGCGGACGACTTTACTTTGTTTGGCGCATCGCCTGAGTCGGCATTAAAGTATTGCTCTGTAACAAAACAAGTTGAAGTGTATCCAATTGCAGGAACTCGTATTCGTGGCTTTAGAGCAGACGGGACAATTAATCGTGATTTGGACTCTAGAATTGAATTAAATTTAAGAAACGATAAAAAAGAAGTGGCTGAACATTTAATGCTAGTGGATTTAGCCCGTAACGATGTTGCCCGCATAAGTGAGCCGGGGACTCGGTATGTAAAAGAGTTGTTAAAAGTAGACCGTTACTCTTATGTAATGCATTTGGTTTCCCGTGTTATCGGTACCTTACGTAATGACTTAGACGCTTTGCATGCTTACCAAGCCTGTATGAACATGGGTACACTTGTTGGCGCACCTAAAATAAGTGCCGCATCGCTAATCAGAAACGTTGAACAATCAAGACGTGGCAGTTATGGCGGCGCGGTTGGTTATATCAATGGAGCTGGAGATATGGATACGTGTATTGTCATCCGTAGTGCATTTGTGAAAAACGGAATGGCTCATGTACAAGCTGGTGCTGGGGTTGTATTTGACTCTGACCCTGTCGCTGAATGTGAAGAAACAAAAAATAAAGCTCAAGCGGTACTAAAAGCTATTCAAGCTAGCGAACATTATATGCAATCGCTTTCACAAACATCTTTATCTCAAACAGCTCAGTCACAGGCGTCTCAAACTAGCCCTTCTAAAAAGGAAGTTAACTAACCATGAGTAAAATATTTTTATTAGATAACCAAGACTCATTCACTTACAATTTAGTAGACGAGCTGCGCTGCTTAGATAACCAAATTGAGATCTTTCGTAATACTGTCAACCCAGAACTGATCATTGAACAAATTAATAACAGCATACAAACTGGCGAAAAACCTTTGTTATTTTTATCCCCAGGTCCTGGCAAACCATCTGATTCTGTTTGTATGATGAGTTTAATTGAATACGCTGTAGGGAAAGTACCAATTATTGGCGTATGTTTAGGGCATCAAGCCATCGCTGAACATTATGGCGCAACTGTTACCTTAGCTGGCGAAACCGTACATGGGAAGTCATCAGTCATAACCTGCCAAGATCACCAAATATTTGATGGGTTAGGTGCTACTGTATCAACAACAGATATAACATCAGCAGCAGTAACAGAAATGTCAGTGGCTCGTTATCACTCTCTCGTCGTTAAAAACTTACCAGATAGTATTGAAGTAATTGGACAGTTGGGTGATATTCCAATGGTGTTTATTGATGAGCAAAATAAAACATTAGGCTTCCAGTTCCACCCAGAATCAATTTTAACCACCGACGGGTCTCGCTTATTAGAACAAGCGATAAATTACTTAACTAAATGAACATCTTAAATAAACGGCTTAAATAAAAAGCTAATCGATTTAGCTGCATAACAAAGATTAGAAGTGGAATAAAAAATCATGACCAATTTAGAGTTAATACATAAGGTTATTGCCGGAGAAGATTTAACGTCTGAGCAAACTCATCAACTGTTCACCCACATTGTCACTGGTGAATTAGATCCTATTTTATTATCGTCGTATTTAACGGCATTAAAAATAAAAGGTGAGTCTGTACAAGAGATTGCAGGTGCCGCAAAAGCATTAAGTGATAACGCCCTTGCATTTCCAGCTGTTGATTTTGATACTGCAGATAATTGCGGTACAGGTGGCGATGGCACTAAAACCATTAATATCAGTACTATGTGTGCAATATTAGCCGCATCTTGTGGTGTAAAAATGGCAAAACACGGTAACCGTGCGGTTTCTTCAAAATCAGGCTCTGCGGATGTATTGTCTGAACTGGGCATAAAGCTAGATATGACACCAGAAGGTGCAAAGACCTGCCTAGAGCAAACTAACCTTACCTTTTTAATGGCTCCGGTTTATCACTCAGGTATTCGTCATGCTATGCCAGTAAGACAAATGTTACAAACCAGAACCATCTTTAATATTTTGGGGCCATTAATTAATCCTGCCAATGCACAAATACAAGTGCTTGGGGTTTACGCTCCTGAGTTATGTCGCCCTATGGCGGAGTCATTAAAACTACTCGGTAAAAAAGCTGCTTGGGTTGTTCATGGTTCAGGTATGGATGAAATTGCGCTACATGGTAAAACAAACGCTGTTCAATTACTCAACGGGGAAATAACTGAATTTGAAATGACACCAGAAAGTGTTGGTCTTAAGTCCTTTCCTTTAGATTCATTAACAGGTGGCACGCCAACACAAAATGCAGAGAATATTCGCCAAGTATTATCAGGCAAAGGCACAGAAGCGCATACGCTTGCAGTGGCATTAAATACAGCACCAGTATTATTCCTTTATGGTTTGTGTGACTCGTTTGAACAAGCTTTAGAAACTGCTTTAGCTGCAATAAAATCAGGGCAAGCTATTCAAACCTTGGATAACTTTGTCGCCCTTAGTAACAGGGCGTAAGTTGCTAGTTTCGAGTTGTGAGTGAAAAGCAAACAGATTAAATAAGAAAAGAATAATAAAATGAATGTATTAGAAAAAATCGTTGTAGATAAAAGAGTGGAAGTTGAGCAACGTAAAGTTGATTTTCCGTTAACTGAGTTTATTGAAAAATTAACGCCTAACGACAGAGATTTCAAACAAGCTCTGCTAAACGATCATAAAAACAAAGGCGCGGCATTCATATTAGAATGTAAAAAAGCCAGCCCTTCAAAAGGGCTAATTCGCCCTATTTTTGATTTGGATGAAATTTGCCAAGCTTACAACCAATACGCTAGCTGCGTGTCTGTATTAACCGATGAAAAATACTTCCAAGGCGAGTTTGAACGTTTACCTTTGGTAAAACAAAAGTTAAAGCAGCCAGTATTATGCAAAGACTTTTTTATTGATGAATACCAAGTTTATCTTGCAAGATATTATGGCGCAAACGCCATCTTGTTAATGCTTTCTGTATTAGATGACGCACAATACACAGTGTTAAATTTATTAGCGCAGCAACTGAATATGTCGGTATTAACCGAAGTCAGTAACAATGAAGAGATGCAGCGTGCTGTCAAATTAAAGGCTGATATTTTAGGCATTAATAATCGTAATCTAAGAGACTTATCTACCGACTTAAACAAGACACCTGAGTTGGTTAATACCTTTAAAAGTTTAGCCTCTGAGGAGCAAATAAGTAACACAGTACTTATTTCTGAGTCTGGTATTTACAACCACCAACAAGTGAACCTGTTAAAGCAAGATGTTCAAGGCTTCCTCGTTGGCAGTTCTTTAATGGCACAAAAAGACTTATCTCGTGCTTGTCATGACTTAATTATTGGCGAACATAAAGTCTGTGGTTTAACCGAGCCTAGTGCAGTGAGCGCCTTAATTAGCAATAAAGTTAAACATGCAGGTTTGATCTTTGTTAAAAAGAGCCCACGTTATGTAAGCATTGAATCAGCAAAAGATATAATAGAACAAGACTCAAATGGGCAATTAAAGTTTGTGGCTGTCACTCAAGATATGCCAATAAAAGACATAGAAAAACTGATCGGTGAGTTAAACATTAGCGTATTGCAATTACACGGTGATGAAGATGACAGTTATATTGACGCAGTAAGAGAAGTATCTAGAAATGCTGATAAAGATATAAGTATTTGGAAAGCCGTTTCAGTTGACGCTGAAGGTGCTAATTCAAAAACTGCTGAAGGTGCTAATTCAAAAACTGCTGAAGGCTCTCTTTCTGCAAAAGCCGCTGAAGGCTCATTGCCAAAACGATGGCCAAGCGCAGACAGAATATTGTTAGACACCAAAAATGTGGCAACGGGTCAGTCTGGAGGAACAGGTAAAACCTTTAACTGGGACGTGTTAAAAGAAATTAGCTTAAACAGCCCAGATATCATGTTAGCTGGTGGCTTAAGCCTAGAAAACATCACGTCCACTCAAGGTTTACCTGTTTGTGGTGTTGATGTTAATTCAGGGGTAGAAACCAGCCCGGGCAAGAAGTCAGAACAACAAATTGACCAATTATTTTCGTTAGTGAATAAAAAAGAACTTCACTAACTCATTAACTCAATTGAGCAACAACTAGAAAAATTCAGAATTAGGAATATCCATGAGCAATGATAAAATAGCCAGTGATAAAACAAAAAATGGCAAAGAAAGAAAGACATTAGATGCCTACTTTGGTGAATACGGTGGCATGTTTGTACCTGAACTATTTGTTCCACCATTAGAAGAGCTGGAACAAGCTTACATAGAAGCCATTGAAGACCCTGCGTTTATTGAAGAGTTTGAATCGTTATTAACAAACTATGCTGGCCGCCCTACGCCATTAACGTTATGCAGAAACATAGTATCTGGTACCAATACCAAACTGTATTTAAAGCGTGAAGACTTATTACACGGCGGCGCACACAAAACCAACCAAGTATTAGGTCAAGCCCTATTAACCAAACGTATGGGGAAAAAGCGTGTTATTGCAGAAACAGGTGCCGGTCAACATGGCGTTGCCACCGCTTTAGCTTGTGCATTAATGGGCTTAGAAGCGCGTATTTACATGGGTGCTAAAGATATAGACAGACAGCAGCCAAATGTATTTAGAATGAAGCTGATGGGCGCTGAAGTGATTCCGGTAACTGCTGGTTCTGGTACATTAAAAGATGCCGTTAACGAAGCAATGCGCGATTGGGCTTCAACGTACGAAGACAGCCATTATTTACTAGGCACGGCCGCAGGACCACATCCGTTCCCGACCATTGTTCGTGATTTCCAAAAAATGATCGGTGAAGAAGCCAAACAACAAGTGCTAAAAGCTGAAGGCAGATTGCCAGATAAAGTAATCGCTTGTGTTGG
>JAWUWS010000088.1:0-11708 GCA_034111705.1 Psychrosphaera sp. | reverse complement strand
TTAAATATCTAATACTTGAGGTTGCTGAGCAGCATGTGAATGCTCTGCGCCTTTGTATACTTTAAGCTTACGGAACATTGCACGTCCTAATGGACCACGCGGCAACATGCCTTTAACTGCTTTTTCGATGATCATTTCAGGCTTTTTAGCTTGTAAGTCATCAAAGTTTATATCTTTAATACCACCTGGGTAACCAGAGTGTGAGTAGTAAATTTTACCTTGGCCTTTGTTGCCAGTAACGGTTACTTTCTCAGCGTTGATAACGATGATGTAGTCACCAGTATCCATGTGCGGAGTGTACTCAGGTTTATGCTTACCACGTAAACGTAGTGCAATTTCTGTCGCGATACGACCAAGGGTTTTGCCCTCGGCGTCCACAACGTACCAATCACGAGTGATTGTTGATGGTGTTGCAGTAAAGGTTTTCATTATATGAACCTAACAATAGTATAAGTTTAAGCCAGTAGTTTGTATCAGTTGATATCAAACCACCCCAATTCATTCGCACCCCTTCGAGTGCTTAACCAGTTGCAGGCTAATGCAATGGTTAGTAACGGTGGGTAGGCGCGGGATTATACAGATTTGAATAGAAAGATCATCTAAAAATTGTACATTAATAGAATTAAACATAAATACATTCAAAACAGAGCTGCTAAATATCCCGCTGCATTACAATAATTAAGGTTAAGGAATATGTGGCTCTGCTAAGTATTCATGACTTTGCATTTCTTGTAATCGGCTAATACAGCGTTTAAATTCAAATGACAGGGTACCTTCAGCATATAATTGCTCTAATGGGACCTCCGCTGTAATGATAAGCTTAACGTTACGTTCATAAAATTCATCAACCATTGCAATAAATCGTCTAGCAGCGTCGTCATTTTCTCTACTCATTTGTTTTACATTCGCTAACAATACAGAATGATAAATTCGACTAATTTCCATATAATCCAATTGAGAGCGCGCACTTTCACAAATAGCATCAAAATTAAACCAAACAACACCATCTGCCACATTTCTGACAGCAACTGACCGTTTTGCCACTTCTATATTAGTTGCTCCGATACCATTATCTGGCGCAAGTTGCTCAAAATAAGTCTGAATATTAATGTCGGCCTGTGCATCACAAGGGTAATGATAAATTTCTGCTTTTTCTAACGCTCTAAGGCGATAATCAACACCAGAATCAACATTAACAACATCGCAATGTTTTTTCAGTAATGCTATTGCCGGTAAAAATCGCGCCCTTTGTAGGCCATTTTTATATAAATCGTCAGGAACTATATTTGATGTTGTTACGAACACCACACCTAACTTAAAAAGCTCTTCTAGCAATGTACCTAAGATCATTGCATCGGTAATATCTGAAACAAAAAATTCATCAAAGCAAATGATTGATGTTTCTGCCGCAAATATTTTTGCGACATGTTTTAATGGATCTTCAACAGAATGCAACTTGTTCATTTCGTCATGAACTTTATGCATAAAACGATGAAAATGAATTCTTAATTTTTTTTCCGTTGGTAAACAATCAAAAAATGTATCCACCAAATATGTTTTTCCTCGCCCCACACCTCCCCAAAAATAAATACCTTGAACATCAGCGGTTATACTTTTATTAGGATTAAGTAGTTTACTTAAAAACGACGGCTTATTATTTAGTGCTTGAATAAAATCGTCATACAAACGCTGCAAATTTTTAACTGCATTTTCTTGAGCTTCATCATATTGAAAATCAGCTTTCTGAAGATCTTTCTGGTATTGTTCTATTGGTGTTAAATTATTTATCGTTGTTGGCATAAGTTTACTATTTAAATTTGAAAAAATGACCTTATTAATAAAATAGTAGCATGCGTAGTTCGCTCGCCCTATTATCAATTGATATTTTTAGATAACTTTAATCTCAATTAATTAAATTAATTATTGGGACACAGGTTAATCATCATTTATGTTTAACCTTAAATAGTACACAATTACTATTCGGCTTTTCGCCTTTAACATTTTGAGGAATTTTCTATGCAAGTTGGAATTGATATAATCGTTTTTGGTTTAGGTTTTTTTGTCGGAATTGGTTTTATGATGATGAAAAGTAAATTCACGTCTGGATCTTTGCAAACCAAACAAGAACTTAACCATTGCCAACAAGAAAATGCACAACTGAAGCAGAACTGGCAGGATAATCTAGCCGCTTTCCGTTCAGTTGCCACTAATTTGCATGAGATGTCTCAACACATTGATAATCAAATTGAAGATGCTGAACACATTCTAAAAGATAAAAAACAAACTCCTGCATTTCCATTCTTTTCAAAAGAGGCAACTAATATTTTGGTGAGTGCAAACGGTAAACCTCGTGAAAAATCGAATGTAGATAATCAGCCATTAGATTATTCTGGCTCTGCATCTGGAGTCTTTAAAGGAGCAACTACCTTAAAGCCAAAGGAAGATGACAGTATCTAACTTATTAGCTTAGCAATGAGACAACTCCTCATTGCTGGCATTACAAAGAAGTAACAAAATGTAAATCTGCTGAACTAAATTTAATTCAACCTGTCTGTTCTAATAACACTTTAAGGAGTAAATATAATGACAGTTTCTGTTAAATCACAAATCATAAAGTTAACCTCAATATCTACTTTACTCATTGCTAGCTTAGCATTATCACCATCGGCTAGTGCAGCATTTCCATTTTCAACATTAAAGCAAGAAGTCCCTTCTTTAGCCCCTATGTTAGAAGAAGTAACCCCTGCAGTTGTTAGTATTGCCGTTGAAGGTAATAAAGAAGTTAAAGCTAATTTAGACCCATTTCAGTATTTTTTTGGTAACCGCGGTAATACCCCAAGAACTCAGGAGCAGCCGTTTAAAGGTATGGGATCCGGTGTGATCATAGATAAAGATAAAGGTTATGTAGTTACCAATTACCATGTAATAAACGATGCTGATAAAATAATTGTCAAATTAAAAGATGGACGAGAATTTACGGCCAAAAAATTAGGCGGAGATAAAGAGAGTGATATTGCCGTATTAAAAATTGACCCTGACAATCTTGCACAAATGACTATTGCCAATTCAGATAAATCTAGAGTTGGTGATTTTGTTGTCGCCATAGGAAACCCCTTTGGTTTAGGACAAACCGTCACATCAGGTATTATCAGTGCTAAAGGTCGTTCTGGTTTAATGGGAGCAAATAGAGGACTTGAAGATTTCATCCAAACAGACGCGGCTATTAACAGTGGAAACTCTGGTGGAGCCTTGGTCAATTTAAAAGGTGAATTGGTTGGAATAAATACAGCCATAATAGCTCCAAGCGGTGGCAATGTTGGAATAGGCTTTGCGATACCTTCAGTAATGATGAGCAACTTAATGAATCAAATAATAGAGTTCGGTGAAGTTAAGCGAGGTGTACTTGGTATTTCAGGTTCAAACTTTGATGCTGAAATGGCTAAATCATTTGGTGTTGATGTTGCTCAAGGTGCATTTGTAGCAGAAGTCGTTCCAGCGTCATCTGCCGATAAAGGCGGACTTAAAATGGGTGATATTATTACTCATGTAAATGGTAATAAAATCAAATCATTTGAAGAATTAAGAAGTAAAGTAGCCTCAAAAGGTGCAGGTAAAGAAGTAGAGCTAACAGCTTTACGAGATGGTGATGAAGTAATTCTTAATATAATTTTAGGCTCTGCTGATAAACCAGCCATTACAGCTGAAAACATTCATCCTGCATTAAAAGGTGCAAAATTAGCTAATGGCAAAACACAAACTGGCGAGGAAGGGATTGAAGTTACAGAGTTAGTTGAACGTTCAACCGCGGCAATGCTCGGGCTTGAAAAAGGTGATGTTATCGTTGCGGTAAACCGTACTAGACTTAAAAACGTGTCCGCATTACGTGAAATGCTATCTGAAGCTAAAGGTGTAGTTGCATTAAATGTAGTAAGAGGGAATAGTTCTCTTTATATATTAATAAGATAAATAGAAATTAAACTCATAAAAACCTACAATGTGCTTATTGTAGGTTTTTTTATGCCTTAAGCTTATCGAATTTAATTCTGATATTTTACTTTCAACTTATTTCTGGACTTCATGTGAGCTTCAAAATCAAACATATATTTAATGCTATCGCTTATGGGCTAGCAGCTGCGTTGTTAGTGATTATTTTGACGCCTTCATTGCGGAGTAATCTAGGACTTGCACAACTAACTAGCAAAGTTATTCGTCAAGAACCTATGTCTTTTTCTTTTGCTGTTCAACGTGCAGCCCCCTCAGTTGTAAACGTGTATTCGGTAACACTAAGTAAAAATAACTTAGGACAGCAACAAAATTTAAATGATTTAGGCTCAGGGGTATTAATGACCAGCAACGGCCATATTTTAACTAACTATCATGTAGTTGATAATGCTGAGCTTATCACTGTGTTACTGCAAGATGGCCGCTTATTTAATGCCGAGGTTATTGGCTCAGATCAAGTCACTGACCTTGCCCTATTAAAAATAGATGCTGAAGGTCTACCTGCTATCCCACAAGACCCAGATTTGGAAACACAAGTTGGTGATGTTGTTCTAGCAATTGGCAACCCATTAAATTTAGGACAAACCGTCACTCAAGGGATCATCAGTGCGACAGACCAAAAAGGATTATCTACAAGCAATTCAAGTCACAGTGATTTTATTCAAATGGACGCAGCAATAAACATTGGTAACTCTGGTGGCGCACTTGTTAACTCCAGAGGTGTGTTAGTTGGTATTAATACAGCCAAAGCCCAAAGAGGTATTCAGGGGATATTTTTTGCAATTCCTTATAAGTTAGCCAAACATATTACTGACCGTTTACTAGCTGATGGTGAAGTTACACGCGGTTACTTAGGTTTGGATGGCAGTCCAATAAATCAAGCTGGCCTTCCGGTTAAAAGTTCAGTTGAATCCATCGCTGGTATTAAAATTACTAATGTAGACCCATTTGGGCCTGCATGGACTGGTGGATTGCGTACAGGCGATATCATGTTAGCAATAAATGGCAAACAGCTAAGTAGCTTCCAAGAACTATTAAATATCATAGAAATTACAAAGCCAGGAGATTATATAAAAATTAGCTTATCAAGAGATGAAGTTATACTTAATAAAAATGTTCAGGTAGGGAAATTAGAAATCGGCAATTAGATTGCCGATTTAATATGAAGTAAAAGTAACAAGAGTATTTCTTTAGTTATTTATTAATTGTCTACTCTTGTTATCTTAGCGCCCAGTCCAACTAATTTTTGTTCAATATTTTCATATCCTCTATCAATATGAAAAACTTCGTCTAATTGAGTGGTGCCTTTGGCAACTAATCCTGCAATAACTAAGCTGGCAGATGCTCTCAGATCTGTTGAGACGACTTGAGCTCCCATCAGTGTATTCTTCTCAGGACAAATAGCAGTATTCCCTTCCAATTGAATACTGGCACCCATTCTACGTAGTTCAGGAACATGCATAAAACGATTTTCAAAAATAGTTTCTGTAATAGTCCCAACACCATCAGCTACAACATTTAACATTGTAAACTGAGCTTGCATATCAGTAGGAAAACCAGGGTGGGGTAATGTTTTTATATTTACCGCTTTTAACTCTCGACCACGCATATCAATATGGATAGAATTTTCATCCCACTTTACTAATGCATTCGCATCTCGTAACTTTTCAATAACAGGTTCAACTAAACGATAATCTGTATTCAAACAAGTGATTTTACCGCCAGTTACCGCTGCTGCAACTAAAAATGTACCTGTCTCGATACGGTCTGGCATGATTGCATGTTCAGAGCCATGTAATGTTTCAACACCTTCAATTTCAATGTTGTTACTTCCAGCACCAGTGACTTTAGCACCCATTTTATTTAAACAATTAGCTAAGTCTACGATTTCAGGCTCCCGAGCCGCATTTTCAATGACTGTAGAGCCTTCAGCTAAGGCTGCAGCCATCATCAGATTTTCTGTTGCACCAACGCTTATGGTGCTCATATAAATTCGATTACCTTTTAAGCGGCCATTAACTTTAGCATTGACATAACCTGCTTCAACGGTGATTTCTGCACCTAGTTTTTTTAAGCCCTCAATGTGCAAATCAACTGGACGAGCTCCAATAGCACAACCACCAGGGAGTGATACCTCAGCATGACCAAAACGAGCTAAAAGAGGCCCTAATACTAGAATAGAAGCTCTCATGCGATTTACTAAATCATAAGGTGCAACGGTAGAGTTGATAGAACCGGCATTGATGACTACTGTATTTTCAACGGCAGAAACCTGAGTACCAAACTGCTCCAATAACTGGCAAGTAATGCCAATATCTCGTAGTTTCGGGACATTCGTATAAGTACACTGCTCAGCAGTCAATATCGAACTAATTAATATAGGTAGCGCTGCATTTTTAGCGCCTGAAATAGTGACCGAGCCAGATAATGCTTGGCCGCCTTCTATAAGCAATTTTTCCATAATCTCAATAATTCTTAGGATAGAAGTTGTAGTTTTTTGTCTCTAGCCCAAGCTTTAGGGGTATATGCTTTAATACTAACAGCGTGCATACTGCCGTCAGCGATATAACCAGAAAGTGGATTTAAAACTAATTGTTGCTGTTTTACGCGAGATAGGTCTTCAAAACAAGTCCCAACAGCAGTTATTTGAAAATGAGAGCCATCTGATTTCACCATAACTTCATCAAGGCTTAGTTCAGCGGTTAATTTTTTTTCAATTTCACTTAGTTCCATTGCTTACCCAAAATTTACTAAATACTATTTTTTTAAGGGTAATAATCCTAGCACATTGCTAATCTGTGCCAAAGCAATTAATTGAGTAGGAGGGTTAGTTAATTCTATATTTCGCGTTTCATTCTGATAATGAGCAACTAATTTAAGAATATATGCTACGCCTGCAGTATCTACAGATGTCACCTTATCAAGATCAATGGTCACATCTGAAGCTATCGGAGGGAAAGTAAAAAGCTGGCTATCGGCAAGATTAAACCTGTCGACATTTCCCACCAGCTCTACTTTATTGTTAGTTAACAGTAATTTCATTATTCATTAACCAATAGATTTTGTAATAATAGGTTTAGCTGACTTTTCTAATAACAATTCAGTGACGGATTCGATACCTTGCTGGCGTATTAAGCCTTGCAGCTCTTTTGTTTTACTACTTAATACACTTATACCTTCAGCCACCATATCGTATGCAGCCCATTCACCTTCTCTATTCTTTCTTAAAATAAATTCAATCCTAATATCTGGCTTACCTTCGTCTAACACTCTTACTTTTACTTGAGCACGACGCTTACCTTCAATATCGCTAGCGGGTTCAAATACCACCTGTTGGTCTTTGTATAAAGTCAAAATACCAGCATAAGTTGCTATTAAATATTTACGAAAGGCTTTATAAAATTCAGCTCTCTGTTCTTTTGTGCTCTTTTTATAATATGGTCCCAGAACTTTTGCTGCCGCAAATTTATGATTTATGGATGGCGCAAGTTCCTCCTCAACCACAACTCTCAGCTGTTCAGCATCTTTTTGAATGACATTTTGCTCTCTAGCAATACGGTCAAATAGTCCTTGAGCCACAACTTGAACAAGTTTAAATGGGTCGTCTTTATTTGTTTCGGCATTTACATTAACGCTAGAAATTAATGTCGCTAAAAGTAATCCGATGTTTAATATTTTGTTCTTCATTCACTACCCTGACTAAATAAGAATTGACCAATTAATTCCTCTAATACTAAAGCCGATTTAGTATCTTCAATGAAATCACCCTCACCTAAAATGGCAACTGTTTCATCAATAAAACCTGGTTCTAAGCCTAAATACTGCTCACCAAGTAATCCTGATGTTAATATAGACAATGAACTTGTATCTGGAAAATTGTTATATTTTGCGTCAATAGATAGTTTTGCAATAGGGGCATAATCTTCAGTATCTAGTTTAATTTCCTCGACTCTGCCAATTACAACACCGCCAACTTTAATTGATGAACGAACTTTCAACCCACCTATATTTTGAAACTTAGCATATAAGTTATAGGTTTCACCTGACCCAGACATACCTGAACTAGCGACATTTAATGCTAGAAACATTAAAGCCGCAATGCCTAAAGCGACAAAGAAACCAACTAATAATTCAACTTTTTTTGATATCATTTTTTTCTCCTACCTAGCTGCCAAACATAAGGGCAGTTAGTACAAAATCTAATCCTAAAACAGCCAACGATGACTGAACAACGGTTTGTGTTGTAGCCTGACTAATACCTTCTGATGTTGGTATTGCGTCATATCCTCTAAAAATCGCAATCCAAGTAACAACTATTGCAAAAAATATACTTTTTATAATGCCGTTTAGAATATCACCTTCAAATTGAACACTCGCTTGCATTATTGACCAAAAACTTCCATGGTCAACACCTAACCATTCAACGCCAACTAAGTGACCACCTAATAAGCCAACAGACGAAAATAACATGGCTAATATTGGCATGCTAAAAACGCCAGCCCAAAATCTTGGCGCTATAACCCTACGAAGTGGGTCAACAGCCATCATTTCCAAGCTGGTTAATTGTTCCGTTGCTTTCATCAAGCCAATTTCTGCCGTTAAAGCCGAACCTGCACGCCCTGCAAATAATAATGCAGTTACCACTGGCCCTAACTCTCTTAGTAAAGACAATGAAACCATTTGGCCTAGACTATCTTCAGCGCCATAATCAACTAAGACTGTATAACCTTGTAATGCTAATACCATGCCGATAAATAAACCTGACACTAATATAATCACAAGAGAAAGAACACCTATCACATATACTTGCTGTATAAAAAGAGGAAAACCTTTCACAAAGTTAGGCTTTGCAACGATAGCACCTATTAACATAAATGTGGCACGACCAATTGCGGAAAAACGTTCTATGGTATTTCTACCTAAATTTTGTATCCAATCCATATTAACCCTGCATTAAGTCTTGAGATATTGAAGGTGCAGGATAATGGAATGGCACTGGGCCATCCGCTAACCCTTTCAAAAACTGTTGTACTAAAGGAGAATCACTTTCAAGTAATTGCTCTTTTGTGCCATACCCTATTACTCTTTTATCTGCCATAATGTAGATAAAATCAGCAATCCCCATGACTTCTTTCACATCATGAGATACCACTATACTGGTTAAGTTCAATGTCGTATTCAAATTTCTAATTAAGCGAACAAGAACCCCCATTGAAATAGGGTCTTGACCAACAAATGGTTCGTCATACATTATTAGTTCTGGATCTAACGCGATAGAACGCGCTAATGCTGCGCGTCTTGCCATACCGCCAGACAACTCATTTGGCATAA
This sequence comes from Psychrosphaera sp., assembly GCA_034111705.1. GTDB lineage: Bacteria > Pseudomonadota > Gammaproteobacteria > Enterobacterales > Alteromonadaceae > Psychrosphaera. The sequence goes on along the minus strand of JAWUWS010000088.1, from coordinate 2,375 downwards.
GCTGATGTGCACCACGCAAACCAACAGCCTCCAGTTTCATTAAAACCATAGTCCGAACAATATCTTCAGGTAATTTAGTATGTTCTCTAATTGGGAAGGCCACATTTTCAAATACATTCATTTCAGTGAAAAGCGCACCACTTTGAAATAACATACTCATTTTTTCACGGGCAGCATATAAATCTTTGCGGTTTAATTTAGGAATATTTTGGCCAGAAACTATGATATCACCAGAGTCAGGATAAAGTTGGCCACCAATCAAACGTAATAATGTTGTTTTACCAATTCCACTTGGCCCCATAATAGCGGTGATTTTACCCTTGGGGAATATCATTGAAATATCATCATAAATAACACGTTCACCGCGAGAAAATGTGACATTTTTTAATTCAACATGTGGCGATTCAAAGTCAGTTTTATTTACATTCATAATAATTATATCTTTACACCAAATACCCTATGGCTAGTGACTTCCTTAATAGTTCAACTATTGTATTGATTAACGTGTGCTATTGCTATGTCTAAAACGTTAAAAAATGTAAACGGAAGTAGAATAAGATATAAATTTATACAGATTTAAGAATATCTATCGAATTATTTATTTATGTTTTGATTTATCAAACGAGTATAGCCACAATAACGCCATTATTTATTGATACAGCGATATCCGATACATGCTTAGTGCCATTATTATATTAATTCTATCATTTGCTGCTTTAGTTTGGAGTGCAGACAAATTTGTTTACGGTGCATCTGGGTTTGCCAGAAACTTAGGTATTTCACCAATGATAATAGGCTTAACAATTGTGGCCATGGGCTCATCAGCTCCTGAGATCATGGTGTCGGCTAATGCAGCACTTGCCGGCGCGACGGATACATCCGTAGGAAACGCAATTGGTTCAAACATTACCAACATTTTATTCGTCCTTGGTATTACTGCACTTGTAAGGCCATTAATTGTCTCTTCAACCACACTTTATCGTGAAATGCCTATATTGTTAGGCTTTACCTTACTTGCCTGGTGGGTCTTACATGACGATTATTTATCTTTTTACGAAGGTATATTTTTAAGTGCATGTTTTTTTGGTTTTATTGGATTTTTAATTTACTTAGCTAAATCATCAACCGGTGAACCTGATCCATTACTAACAGACTCCCAAGATGAAATACCAAGTGACTTAGCTATGCCCGTCGCATTAGGCTGGGTTGTGTTTGGTTTAATTTTATTGCCATTAAGTTCTCATTTTTTAGTAGAGTCAGCCGTCACAATAGCAACTTATTTTGGCCTCAGCGAACTGGTTATTGGTTTAACAATCATAGCCCTAGGCACAAGCTTACCTGAGTTAGCTGCCAGTGTTGCAGGTGTATTAAAAGGTGAAGATGATTTAGCTATCGGCAATATTATTGGTTCAAATATATTTAATATCTTAGCAGTATTAGGCGTTGGGGCATTGATCAATCCAAGCGTCATTGACCCTCAAGCAGCTTCCCGTGACATTATGGTGATGATTGCTGCTACATTAGCGTTATTATTTATGGCTATGAGCTTTAGTCGAACTAAGCGAATTAATCGTGTCCATGGCGGTCTTTTACTTGCTGGATTTGTTGCTTATCAAATTGTTTTGTTTATTTAGTCTATACAATTTGTATATATAAAAAGGTACTAATTAAAGATGAGTGTTTTCCAATTTTCAAAATCAGCGCTGCAAGTTATTAATATTGAACTGCAAGCAATAAACAATCTAACTCAGTCTATTGACCAACAATTTGAAAACAGTTGCCAAACCATATTAGCTTGCTCTGGCAGAGTTATTGTTACAGGCATGGGTAAATCAGGCCATATTGCGAATAAAATAGCGGCAACATTAGCAAGTACGGGAACCCCTGCATTCTTTGTTCACCCAGGAGAAGCAAGTCATGGCGATTTGGGGATGTTTACTAAGAGCGATATCGTACTGGCATTATCTAACAGTGGAGAAACGGCTGAAATCGTCACCCTTCTGCCCGTTTTGAAACGCTTAGGCTGCACTATTATCGCTATGACTGGCAATGACCAATCAACCCTTGCGGTCAACAGTGACTTTCACTTAAATGCAGCTGTAGCAGAAGAAGCGTGTCCTTTAGGGTTAGCACCAACAGCATCAACCACTGCAGCTCTTGTTTTAGGCGATGCCTTGGCAGTTACCTTATTAGAAGCAAGGGGATTTACTGCAGAAGACTTTGCTTTAAGTCACCCTGGAGGCTCTTTAGGTAGAAAGCTTTTATTAACCACCAAGGATATTATGCATACAGGTGAAAGAGTACCATTAGTGACAGAGGCTGCATCGTTAAAAGAAGCTATATTAGAAATGTCAGAAAAAGGTTTAGGCATGACA
>JAWUWS010000087.1:0-11846 GCA_034111705.1 Psychrosphaera sp. | reverse complement strand
GCCTGCTTCTTGGCATTCGCTAACGAGTATATTTACAATGTCTTTAGCGCTGTCATCACAAAACAGCTGACCAAAATCACGTTCATGATACGCCACATTATATTTGGCTATTAAGCCTAAAAAGTCCCATTGGGTATAACGGGACAAAGCAGATTTTACAAAGTGTGGGTTACTGCAAAGGTAGTTATTAGGCTCAACGTCCATATTGGTGAAGTTACAACGACCACCGCCTGAGATAAGGACTTTTTTACCAGCTTGTTTGGCGTGATCTAACACAAGAACATTTCTGCCACGATATCCTGCCTGTGCAGCACACATTAATCCTGCAGCGCCTGCGCCAATAATAATTACATCAAAATGTGTGTTAGCCATAAAAAAGTAGAATACCGAATATTAAAAGTCAGCAGCAATTTTCCCTTATATCAGTGAGCTTAACAATGAATACTTGCTTGAGTGCATGTAATAGTGGTTTATAACTGTGAATAAAAAACGATGTGAAATACTAATTAATATGAAATGAACGTATTATTGAATATTTATATTCCTATTTATGCTTATTTAGGGGATTTCACTAATTGCACTACCACTATAACTATATGTAAAATACGCGCCTTCTCAAAGCTCGTTGATTTTATGATTAAAAAATGAAACCTTTTACCTATTTAGCTGTATTTATTTTTGCCTTCAATTCACCTTTAACGTTTGCTCGTTTTTTTGACGACAATGATACGTTTGAATTAAAACCATTGCTTACAGATTCTGCATTTAATATTTCTGCTGAACTTGGCGCGTTATTCACTACGGGCAACACAGAATCAACCTCTATCCTAAGTAAGTTTGCCGTTGATTTTGAAAGAGATAACTGGCGTCATAAATATACGTTTGAGTCTTTATTCACTCAATATGATCAAATTGATAGCACTACCAATGAACGCACAACGGTTACCTCTGACGAAAAATATCAACTTGATGCAGAAGCTTATTATAAAATAACAGACACTAAATCTTCTTTTGTGTTTTGGGGTAATGAGTTTGACCGATTTAACCAGTATGTTTCAATTTCTTCACTAGTTGTAGGTTACAACTTTAGAGCTATTGACGGCACATTAATAGAATTAGATTTAAGCGTAGGTCCAGGCTATACCTTTATTGAATCTGACGATGGTTCAAATGAAAGCGCACCTGTAATACGTGGTTCCGCTTTGTATAAGTGGATAGTTAACAGTAACGCGCGCTTTACTCAAAGTGTTAGCTTTGAAACATCAAGTATCAATACTCGTATTGTTAGTGAAAGTGCATTAACGGCCAAGTTACACGACTCAATGCAAATGAAAGTAAGCTACCAAGCTACATCTGATGATGATGTAGATGACGACACTGAAAGTCTTAACACTCAAATGTCAGTTACCCTTGTCGTTAACTTTTAGACGAAATTAATTTGAAAACTGGTTAAATTTTCCCCTAACCTCTTATATTTTAAATATATTCTTTGCAATAATTGGCAATATCCAATTATTGCACTAACCTATTGACTCACTTGTATACTCTACATTCATAAACACATTATTTATAGGTACATCATGAAAGCTACATTATTGTGCACTGCACTTTCCACGTCTTTATTATCATTCGGCTCATTGGCAGACGAAGCTCCTTCTGACGCTGCTTCATGGAAAATTTCCGCCGAACTAGGTGCATTGATCACAACAGGTAACACTGAATCTTCATCTTTATTCACAAAAATCTCAGCCGCGCATCAAAAAGACTCGTGGAAACAAAAATATACTTTTAACACTTTAGTTAAAAAAGATGAGTTAACCGATGATGACGGTAGTACATATACTGAAGACACAGCCAATCAATACGCATTAACAGGCCAAGGCGATTATATTCTTGGTGAATTTTCTGCTGCATTCCTTTTTGGTAGTTACACCAATACTGAATTTAGTAGTTATAAGCAATATACAACGGTAGCAGCTGGTTATAGTTTCAGAGCAATACACGACGACGCTCTTTCTTTAGACTTAAACATTGGTCCGGGTTTTACAGAAACTGAAACTCAAGACGGTATTGTTGAAAGTGGCGCAATTATTAGGGGCTCACTTGCTTTAGTATGGGATATCTCTAAAAACGCAAGATTTGAACAAAACGTCAGTGTTGAATCTGGTGAAGCTAATACTCGTACTATCGCTGAATCAGCTTTAGTTTCTAGCCTTAACGAAACAATTAAAATGAAATTTGGTTTTGCTCTAACTACAGATACTGATGTTCCTGATGGTTTAGAGAAAACAGATACAGAGACTTCTGCAACTATCATTGTAAGTTTCTAATTCTATTAGAACTGCTATAAGTAATGTGTTTATTATTGGAGCCTAAGCATATCTGTTACAGGCTCTGGTGTGCATTACTTAATTATACTCGGTGTTAATTGTTAAGATTAACACCGCATTGTTCCCCTATATTCCTTTACCTCGCATCTTAAAACGCCAATAAATATAAAAAGATCTATCTCATAGTAAAAAGTCATATCCAAGTTACCTCTCAGATAACCCTTATTTTAAAGGTAGTTAAGTCTTATATAACAAAATGGAATAAATATAAGCATTTAGATACTTTATCGTATATACCTAGACTTCTACAATCCCATCTAATTTATAAATAGATGGTTTAATAACATGAGTCCGGTTCAACTCGTACAACAACTCAATCAAAGTGCATCTCCGTTATCTGCACAGCAAATAACAGATCTGCAAACGTTGGTCGCACAACTTAACCCAATTCAACAAGCTTGGGTTAGTGGCTATTTGGCGGCTAGCGCTAATGTAGCTATGCCAGGTCAAGCGGCGAGTTTAGCCCCACAAGCCAATGAAGCATCTGTATTAACCGTTTTATATGGTTCACAAACCGGTAATGCTAAAGGCGTGGCTAACCAACTTAAAGCACAAGCTGAAGCAAAAGGCTTGGCGGTTAAGTTAGTTAATATGTCGGACTATAAAACCAACCAACTTAAAAAAGAGAAATTCTTAGCCGTTGCCGTATCTACTTACGGTGAGGGTGAACCACCAGAAGATGCAGAAAATTTACATGCATTCTTAGCTTCTAAAAAAGCACCAAAACTAGACGGTGTGAAAGTAGCCGTTATTGGTTTAGGCGATACCAGTTATGAGTTTTTCTGCCAAACTGCCATTGATTTTGAAGACAGATTCAAAGCCCTTGGTGCGGAGACTATTATTGACCGTGCAGAACTTGACGTTGATTACGACGACCAAGCTGCCGAGTGGATTACTAATGCAGTTACTGCATTTGAACCAGAGTTAAAAGCGAAGCAACAAGGTAGCCAAGTCTCTCCTGTTGCCGGATCATTAGTTTCTGATCATACAAGCCAATACACTAAGCAAAACCCATTTAATGCCGAGTTATCCCTAGTACAAAAAATCACTGGTCGTGATTCAACCAAAGATGTACGTCATGTTGAAATTTCATTAGAAGACTCAGGCATAACTTACCAAGTTGGCGATGCACTAGGTGTGTATTTCTTAAATGACGAAAGCTTAGTTGATGCGGCATTAAACCAAGTTGGTTTGAAAGGTGATGAGCAAATTACGCTAGGTCAAGAATCGTTAACAGTACGCCAAGCATTAATTGAAAAATTAGAGTTAACTCAGTCTTACCCTGGCTTTGTTGAAAAGTACGCACAAGCTACCAACAACGCTAACTTATTAAAAATCACTGAAGATAAAGCCGCACTACGTGAATACATTGAAGCTCGTCAAATCTTTGATGTTATTGCTCAAAATCCAGCCAAACTTGAAGCTCAAGTCCTTGTAGATTGTGCTCGTAAACTGCAAGCACGTTTATATTCAATTGCCTCTAGCCAAACGGAAGTGGAAGAAGAAGTTCATTTAACCGTTGGCTTAGTAGAGTTTGACGCATTTGATAGTGAACACTTAGGTGGTTGTTCAGGTTATTTAGCACGCCGTGCTGAAGAGGGAGCATCAGTTAAAGTCTTTGTTGAGCACAACGATAATTTCCGTTTACCAAGTGATGACAATACGCCAGTGATCATGGTTGGCCCAGGTACAGGTATTGCGCCATTTAGAGCATTTTTACAAGAACGTGATGCACGCGGTGCTGAAGGTAAAAACTGGCTATTTTTTGGTAACCCACACTTCACTCAAGACTTTTTGTATCAAGTTGAAATTCAAGGTTATGTGAAGTCTGGTTTGTTAGCAAATGTCGACTTAGCATTTAGTCGTGACCAAGCCGAAAAAATATATGTACAAGACCGTTTACGTGAACAAGGTGCTGAAGTATTTGCATGGTTAGAACAAGGTGCTCATTTTTATGTATGTGGTGATGCAAATCACATGGCAAAAGACGTACACCAAGTATTGCTAGATATTGTAAAAGCCCATGGTGGTAAAAACGATGAACAAGCCCAGCAGTATTTAAAAGATTTGCGAAGTGCTAATCGTTATCAGAAAGATGTTTATTAAATCGTTTTGCCTGTAGCTAAAACGCCAAAGACAACAGAATTTAGGAAAGAACGTGAGTAATAAAATAGACAACACTGAATTTAAGAAAAACAGTAAGCACGATCCAGATGCAAAGTTTGCTGATAACGAGCGTTTAAAAACGCAAAGTAACTTTTTACGCGGGACAATTGTTCCTGATCTTGGCGATCAATTAACGGGTGGCTTTACAGCTGACAACTTCCAGTTAATTCGTTTCCACGGCATGTATCAACAAGATGACCGAGATATTAGAGCAGAACGCGCTAAGCAAAAATTAGAGCCGTTACATAACGTTATGTTACGTGCGCGTATGCCTGGTGGCATCATCAAACCAGAACAATGGTTGGCAATAGACAAGTTTGCAGATGATAAAACTTCATACGGCAGTATTCGTTTAACCACACGTCAAACGTTTCAGTTCCATGGTGTATTAAAGCCACATATTAAAGGCATGCACCAAATGCTTGATGGTGTTGGTATTGACTCAATTGCAACAGCTGGTGACGTTAACAGAAATGTATTGTGTACCACAAACCCAGTTGAATCTGAGTTGCACCAAGAAGCGTATGAATGGGCCACTAAAATCTCTGAGCATTTGTTACCAAAAACTAAAGCCTACGCTGAAATTTGGTTAGACGGGGAAAAGTCAGAAAGCACTGAATCAAAAACCGAGGAGCCAATTTTAGGTTCTACTTATTTGCCTCGTAAGTTTAAAACCACAGTCACAATTCCACCAAATAATGAAGTGGATATACACGCTAACGACTTAAACTTTGTTGCGATTGCCGAAAACGGCAAATTAGTTGGCTTTAACGTATTAGTGGGTGGCGGTTTAGCTATGACTCACGGTGATGTAAATACGTATCCACGCAAAGCGGACGACTTTGGTTTTATTCCGGCTGAACATACATTAGCCATTGCTGAGCATGTTGTATCTGTACAACGTGATTGGGGTAATCGTTCTAATCGTAAAAATGCAAAAACCAAGTACACACTAGACAATCATGGTGTAGATACATTTAAAGCCGAAGTTGAAAAGCGTGCTGGCGTTAAATTTGAAGCAAGTCGTCCATTTGAGTTCACTCACCGTGGTGATCGGATTGGTTGGGTTGACGGTATTGATGGTAAACATCACTTAACTTTATTCATTCAAAGTGGCCGTATTTTAGATTACCCAGAAAAAGCATTAAAAACAGGTTGTCGGAAAATTGCAGAAATTCACCAAGGTGATTTCCGTATGACGGCAAACCAAAACTTAATTGTTGCGGGTGTACCAGCAGATCAAAAAGACATTATAGAAAAAATTGCACGTGAACACGGCTTGATTGATGACAACCATACTGAACAACGTAAAAACTCTATGGCGTGTGTGTCTTACCCAACTTGTCCATTAGCCATGGCAGAAGCTGAACGTTATTTACCAAGTTTAATTGAAAAGACAGAGGCGTTATTAACCAAACATGACATTGCCAACGACAATATAATTTTACGTGTTGTGGGTTGTCCAAACGGTTGTGGACGCGCCATGCTGGCTGAAATTGGCTTAGTTGGTAAAGGGCCGGGTAAATACAACGTGTATTTAGGTGGAAATCGTGAAGGTACGCGTGTACCAAAACTGTATTTAGACAACGTAGCTGAAGATGTATTTTTACCTGCACTTGACGAATTAATTGGTTCTTGGGCTAAAGAACGTTTAACACTTGAAAACAACGAGCACGAATGTTTTGGGGATTTTGTGATCCGCAAGCAAATCGTTGCTGAAGTGAAAGTTTCAAAAACTGACTTCCACGCCTAAACAATAAGGGCTTAATTGCCCTTTAGGAAAAGAATATGACGACAGCCACAAAAAACACTAATGAATTCTCAGGCCAACAGCCTGAGTTAGTGGCGGACATTGAACAAATAAATAAGCAATTAGCCCCGCTTACTGCTGAGCAGCGTGTTGCATGGATAGTAGAAAACCAACCAGAGACAATTATTTTGTCTTCAAGCTTTGGTATTCAAGCTGCCGTAATGTTACACATGGTGACGCAGGTTAAACCTGACATTCCAGTCATTTTAACTGACACAGGTTATTTATTTAACGAGACTTATACTTTCATTGACAAGTTAACCAAGCGTTTAAATTTAAACTTAAAAGTGTATCGTTCAGCCATTACGCCTGCATGGCAAGAAGCCCGATTTGGCCAGTTGTGGACAAAAGGTGAAGTTGGATTAAAACAATATAACCAAATGAATAAAGTCGAACCGATGAATCGTGCTCTTGAAGAGCTTGATGTAAGTACGTGGTTTAGTGGAATTCGTGCTGGGCAATCAAGCAGCCGTGCTAATAAAGGCATTGCTGAATACAGTTTTATACGCGGTAAATATAAACCAGTACTTAAGGTTCACCCAATTTTAGAGTGGACAAATAAAGATATTTATCAATATTTGCAAAAGCACGACCTACCTTATCATCCGTTATGGGAAGAAGGTTACGTATCTGTTGGGGATAAACAAACCACACGTAAATTAGAACCTGGTATGACCGAAGAAGAAACACGATTTTTTGGCTTAACACGCGAATGTGGTTTACATGAAAATGTAGAAGGCGATGGAATTTAGTATGAGTATTTTATCTGCCACTGAGCATCTAACTTCGCTGGATCAAAAGGAATATAAAAAACTAGATAATACAGACAGCCGAGTGTTTTTGGTTGGCGGTGGGCCGGGTGATCCAGATTTATTAACTATCAAAGCATTAAAAATAATACAGCGTGCTGATGTCATTGTTTATGACGCCTTGATCACACCTGAAATATTAGCTTTGGGCAGTAAAGATGCCGAGTATATTTGCGTAGGTAAAAAAGCGGGCAACCATACTTTAGTTCAAGAAAAAATTAATCAATTACTGGTCGATTTAGCAAATAAAGGCAAAGTAGTTTGTCGCTTAAAAGGCGGAGATCCATACATTTACGGCCGAGGCGGCGAAGAAGCTCAGCTACTTGCTAAAAACAACATAGCGTATCAAGTAATTCCCGGTATTACTGCGGCGGCGGCATGTTCAGCAGCGGTTGGCATTCCGTTAACACATAGAGATTATGCACAGTCATTACAGTTTGTAACGGGACATCTTAAAAAACCAACGGATACAAGTGCAGATGTAAACTGGCATTCATTAGCCAGTGCAAATCAAACCTTGGTAATTTACATGGGCATTATTCAAAGCCCTGAAATTAAGACTCAGTTAATCAAACATGGTCGTGCAGCTGATACACCTGTAGCGATTATTGAAAAAGGCACAAGACCGGATCAAAGAGTGGTGATTGGCACATTAAATACGTTAGATGAATTAGTGCAAACTCATAAAATAGGCTCACCAGCGTTGATTATTGTGGGTGAGGTTGTGAATTTACATGCACAATTGAATGGGCAAGACATTAATAACCAAAACCTTGAGAAACAGGCTAGCCAAGAAGCACAGCAAGCATTAGTGAAACTTGCGGTGGAAACTCAAGAAAGGGCAACTCAAATAAAAGCAGCTTAAAGTAAGCAGCTTAAAGTAAGCTGCTTAATATGATTAATCTTCGTTCCAATACCTCTCCATTTCTAGATACAAAAATGAAGCCGTCCATGTGATTAAAATAAGTCCAGTTAATGACTCAATACCAGTTAAATATCGTAAAGGTCCGTGAGGTTCAATATCACCAAAACCAACGGTTGTGTAAACCGTGAATGAGAAATAGACACTGTCCATAAATTCGCCAGTAACATTACCAACCAAATGTCCCCAACCTTCAGTGATATTCATGTAATAAAACGCTATTCCAAAAATCCAAATTTCTATTGCGTGCGCTATTAATGCACCAAAAACACCAATAACAATTTTGAAATTATGCTTCACTTTCATCTTTGGCATATATAAAACAATACGATATAAAAACTGGTAATGAACCAGCACCACAAGCGCCACCACTAAACAATTTATAACCAGTACTGAAAACATTATTACCACCCCAAACTAAACATGAAGTTAATGAACGTAAATATTAAAAACCCTTGTTGTATTAACCTTTGGTAGGGCGTTTCCAACCATCAATATTACGTTGTTTACCACGAGCAATCGCTAAACCATTTTCGCCAACACCTTTAGTTACCGTTGAACCTGCGGCTACAAAACCATTTTTTTCAATACAAATTGGCGCAACTAACGTGGAGTTTGTTCCAATAAACGCATTGTCTTTGATTTCGGTTTTGAATTTGTTCACGCCGTCATAGTTAGCGGTGATAACACCTGCGCCAATATTAACGCCAGCGCCTATTGTCGCGTCACCTAAATAAGAGAAGTGATTGGCTTTAGAGCCTTCGCCAAGTGTGGATTTTTTCATTTCAACAAAATTGCCAACCTTGGCTTTATTACCAACAACAGCTGCAGGACGTAAACGAGCAAATGGGCCAATTTGAGCAAACTCTCCCACTTGAGCTTGATCAATTAAACAGTTCGCTTCAATCACAGTGCCATCACCAATGGTGCAATCTTTAAGTACATTGTTAGGACCGATTTTTACATTGTTACCAATAACAACAGTCCCTTCAAATACAACGTTAACGTCTATTTCAACGTCTTGCCCTACTGTAACTTTACCTCTAACGTCAACGCGTTGAGGATCGCGCATTGACGCACCAGCTAACATTAATGTTTCAACTTCTCGGCGTTGGTATTCGCGCTCTAATGTGGCAAGTTGTACTCGATTATTTGCACCTTCTACTTCTAATGCTGTATCTGGATGTGCCGTTTCAATGGCAAAACCTGCGTTATACGCCATAGCAATAACGTCTGTTAAATAGTACTCACCTTGAGCATTGTCACTAGATAAATTAGCTAACCAATCTTTTAATAACTTTCCGTTAACGGCCATGATGCCAGTATTTACTTCATCAATTTTTAACTGTTCTGGATTTGCATCTTTTTGTTCAATGATGCCAACAACCTTACCGTTTTCACGAACAATACGACCGTAACCTGATGGGTTATCTAATTTAACAGTAAGTAAGGCAATGCCTTGTTCTGGCTTTACCGATAATAAGCGTTCTAATGTGGAGGTTTGGATAAGAGGTACGTCACCGTATAAAATAAGTATTGTGTCTGAATCTGGCATAAACTCGTCAGCAACTTTCACCGCATGACCAGTTCCAAGCTGCTCAGCCTGTAATGCCCAATGAACCTGATTACTGCTTAATGCTTGTTTTAACTGTTCGCCACCATGACCATAAACTACCGTAGTATTTTCTGACTGTAATGCATTAGCCGCATCAATAACATGCTGCACCATAGGTTTGTGCGCAACAGGGTGCAACACCTTTGGTAGACTAGACTTCATACGAGTGCCTTTTCCGGCAGCTAAAATTACAACAGATAAACTCATTTATTTTTTCTCATATCCTTTTAAATTCAAAAGTATTATAAAGACTGTGAGTAAAATGTTCAGTCCTTTTTCAATAAAAAAGCTAAAGAGTAAATTTAAGAGCAAATAATGTCAGAGAAAATTTTGGTATCCGCGTGTTTATTGGGGCATCCCGTTAGATATGATGGAAAAAGTGTGCCGCTAAAAGAAATAGATTGGCTGCAAAAATTACAGCAACAAAACCGCTTAGTGATTATTTGCCCAGAACAAGCGGGAGGATTACCAACACCAAGAGATCCAGCCGAACGTCAGAAAAATAAAATCATCACTATTAACAATCAAGATGTCACTAATGAATTTGAAAAGGGTGCTAAGTTAGCCCTTAAATTATGCCAACAACATGATATAAAAATAGCCTTGTTAAAAGCCAACAGCCCAAGTTGTGGTAACCAACAAATTTATAACGGCCAGTTCAACAACACTTTAATAGTAGGGCAAGGTATGACTGCCGAGTTACTTAGCAAACATAATATTAAGGTGTATTCAGAGCTAGAAATACAACAACTGATAGATGATCTAAAAATAGATTAATAGATAGTGTTAGAACACACAAAATGCAATTTTCCATATCTAAAAAGTAGCCAAGGACAAAGATGTCATATCAATCAAAACTAGAAAAAGCCCAAGCAGAATTGGCTGAAACCGGCATGCGAGAAGCGAATTACAATCCGCCAATATTTGTTCTATTAAGAAAGTTAGGGCTCAAAATAAAACCGGTGCATTACAATAGCTTTATTAATAACTTTGCTTTTTCAGCAATATTTTTTGGTGTAATTTGGGGATTATTGATGTGGTTTACGACTTGGAGCACAGAACGCTTACCAATCTTTAATGTTGTCGGCACTAGTATTTTTAGTGGTATATTATTTGGTTTAATAATGTCTCTGTATTACAGAAAAAATGCTGCTAAACACAAGTTAAGCAAATGGGAAAATTTGTAATTCATATTAATTAAACATACTTTTATAAAGTAATTTATACCATCCATTTTTAAAATAAGAGAAACCATGACACAACCAATAAAGAACTGCGTGTTTTGCATTGCTTCACAAGAATTAGCTTCTGAGATCCTTCAACAAACTGAGTATAAGCACCCAAGTGTTAAAGAAGAAGGATTTATGCATTTGTGCCTGCCTCACCAAGTCAATGAAGTCGTCAATACATTTTACCCTGGCGCTACTGATTTAAAACTATTGGTTATTGATGTCAGTTTACTTGATGCAAAGCTTATTTATGAAGGTGCGGCCGGCGACTTTAGCGATGATGATTTGGTTCGCACCTTTTTTAGCACCGAGTCATTCCCTCATTTATATGGCGCGTTAAATGTAGATGCTATTGTCGATGTAGTAGATGTAAGCAGATTTAACCAAAAGCCAATCCATCCAGACACGGTTGCTATGCTGCGCCATTATCGCTTTGAACGACTACCAGTTGAAGGTACTTTATTTAAAAGTACGTGGCGTGCGACTCAAGAAAACGAAAATGGCGAGCCTGCTGGTACCGCTATGATAGGCCTTTATGCCAATGAACCAGAAAGCGTGTCCTGCTTTCATAAATTGGATTTTGATGAAGTTTGGCATGCCTATAACGGCGACCCGTTTACCCTTTATTTGTTATACCCAGACGGGAAAACTAAAGAGATATTAATGGGCACCAATCCAATTGCAGGAGAGCATGTACAGTACGTTATACCCGCAGGTGTATGGCAAGCTGGTTGTTTAAATGATGGCGGACGTTATGCTTTATTTGGCTGCACTATGGCACCTGGCTTTACCGGAACTTGCTTTGAAGCAGGATTAGCCGACGAGTTAATTAAACAATACCCAAGTAAAACCGCGATTATCAAAAAACTATCAGTAAATGGTCATCAGACAAATATGCCGGAAGG
>JAWUWS010000086.1:0-37295 GCA_034111705.1 Psychrosphaera sp. | reverse complement strand
GGTAAAGTCAGAATGAATATTCGACTCTGTTAACCCACGATTTTCAGCTGCAGTTACGCACAACATAAGTTTAATATATTGTTCATTACTGAGCTGTAATAAATGCGATTGGCCTTTAAGTTCATCCGACGGAATATCAAGGTTGTTGATGGCATTTAACACCGCATCTTGGTACAGAAATATAGCGCTAATTGTGTGGCCAGACTCAAGCGCGGCTTGTGAAAATTGACAAGCGCTTAATACCGTTTGGTTTGACCAAGGTGTTCCATGCAGCATTAGTAAATAATTTGCCATAACAGAAAGTTTATTCAATCAATTAAATTGTGGCTATTGTATGTGATTTTAACGCTTTGGCGAATCTATTTATTTGTACTGGATTTATATGTGGAAAGAGAGTGTAATTTGAGAAATGAATTTTGAGGTAAAAAAAAGGCTTAGTAAATACTAAACCTTTTCTATATAAGCTATAAACGATTAATCGTCATTGCCACCAAATGCTGTAAGTATATGGATAAGGCTTAAGAAAATATTATAGATAGAAACGAATAAAGTAACCGTTGCTAAAATATAATTTGTTTCACCACCTTTAACGATAGCTTGTGTTTGTAACAAGATAGCGCCAGATGAAAATAAAATAAATATTGAACTAATAGCTAACGATAACGCTGGGATTTGTAAAAACATGTTTGCTATAACAGCAACGATTAAGACCCAAAATCCAGCCATCATCATGCCGTTTAAGAATGATAAATCACGCTTAGTTGTTAAAGCATAAGCTGAAACACCAAAGAAAGTTAACGCTGTGCCACCAAGTGCCAGCATAACAATGTCGCCACCGCCATTACCTATGACCATATTTAATATAGGTCCTAGTGTATAGCCAAGAAAACCAGTGAAGGCAAAAACTGAAAGTAAGCCTGTAGAGCTATTTGCAGTTTTGTGAACTAAGAAGAGTAGGCCATAAAAACCAACTAAGGTTATGATTAAACCTGGGTGAGGTAAGTTAAATGCCATTGCTGCACCAGCAACTGCCGCAGCAAATGCTAATGTCATTGCTAATAGAGTATAGGTACTTCTCAGTACTTTATTTGTTTGCAGTACTGAAGTAGATTCACTTTGGTATGCTGTTCTGTTGTTCATTGAAGAACTCCTGTTAATTTAACATTTTTTATCTAAGGCTAGTTTTCATTAAACTTTGGCTTTGGTCAATACATAAGGCCAATTTATATTGTTTCAAGCTGTGAATTGCTACTTTTTATTAATATAAACCATAAATACTTAAATATTAACCTTCTGTGACCTGATATTTGACAGAACCTTTTACTTTTTGTTCCTCACTTTATTAGATATATTTTATGAATTCGTTTAATTTTGTTTATGAAAAGGCCGTTTTGTTTTAAAAGTAACCATATAAACGATAAAAACCATAAAATATTAAATTTAGACTTTACAGAAGCCGATTAGGTCATTAATATGCGCCCCACAGTGGAGAGCTGGCAGAGTTCGGTCGAATGCACCTGACTTGAAATCAGACGAAGGGTTAAACCTTCCGGGGGTTCGAATCCCTCGCTTTCCGCCACATACGAACAACCCGATACTTTAACTAGTATCGGGTTTTTTCGTTTATACACCTAAATTTTTTGCGAGGGTGAGAAGCCCCGCCGGGTTCGACTAAATTTGTCTGGAACAAATTAGAACGCGCTTTAGCGCGGCCGCGAAGCGGTGAAATACAAGGATGTATTTCATAATCACACCTCGCTTTCCGCCACATACGAATAACCCGATACTCTCTGAGTATCGGGTTTTTTCGTTTTAGAGGCTCGAAGAGCCAGTTACGGCCACGAGCTTCTCGTCACTCGAAGCTCGTTAACTCGCAACTGTAACCTACAACTTTTCCTTGAGTATTCTGTGCGCATCTTTTAGTGTGAGCTTGTTTATTTACAACCTATTAAAAGAGAGTTAAATGGCTAAGTTAGAAATGAACTTTGCAACCAAGTTTTTGTTTGTGATGGCATGTTTAGTTGTCATGTTGGCAGGGCTTAAAGCTGCAACACCAATATTAGTGCCATTTTTGCTTGCGTTAGTATTAGCAATTATTACAAGTCCATTGGTTAATAAATTAGTTAGCTACAAAATACCTCGTGCAATAGCCGTATTGTTCATTTTGAGTTTGTTAGTGATCCTTGGGTTATCGTTGGCTGGTGTAGTAGGGCAGTCATTTAATGACTTTTCTCGTTCAATGCCTATGTACCAAGAAAAACTATCTGGGCAGTTAGTGTGGTTAGTGAGCAAGCTTGCTTTGTTTGATATTGAGATCAATAAAGAACAATTTACTCAATACTTCAATCCTGGCGTTGCTATGTCAATGGTTGGCAATTTATTAAGTGGCTTTGGTGGGGTAATGGCTAACTTATTCTTAATTATTTTAACCGTTGTGTTTATGCTGTTTGAAGCGCCAGATGTGAGCAAAAAAGTGCACATAGCCTTGGATGATCCAACAATGAAAATGCACCACGTTGACCGGTTTTTAGACTCAGTAAATAAATACTTAGCGATTAAAACCTTAGTGAGCGTTGGGACTGGTGTATGCGTTGCTATCTTATTATGGGTACTAGATGTTGAATACGTCTTGTTATGGGCCGTGCTAGCATTTCTGTTTAACTTTATCCCTAACATTGGTTCCATCATAGCTGCGGTTCCTGCAGTCTTATTAACTTTAGTCATACAAGGCCCAGCTATCGCCGGATTAGTAGCCTTGGGTTACGTATCAATTAATATGGTGATGGGAAATGTCATTGAACCTAAGTACATGGGGCGTGGTTTAGGCCTTTCTACACTAGTTGTTTTCCTGTCGTTGATATTCTGGGGGTGGTTGCTTGGAACGGTTGGAATGTTACTGTCTGTGCCGTTAACTATGATTGTAAAAATTGCCCTTGAAGCGAACGAGGACAGCAAATGGCTTGGCGTGTTATTAGGCGACTCTCAAGAAAAAGCGCTGGAAGAAACTCTGGAGGAATAGTCACATAAGTTAGTTTATAACCTGAATAAACGAGTTTGTTATAAACTCTAGGTATTCAGGTTATCACTGTTTGTTAATTTTAATTTTCTGTTAATTGGTCTAGAAGGCTCATCACTTTTCTACTCGCATCTTCCATTGAATGTAATTCAGAAACACTTTTATCTTTATTTCCAGCTTCAAGTGACTTTAACGCTTCAATGCCAAAAAAATGTACTTGTTTATGTGGTTCATTGAGCTGTTTGAAAGTATTACTACTGGAAAAAATATCCTTTCCGTCTAGCTGGTACCATTTGCCTAATCGGCAATTGTTATGGTCGGAAAAATCATATAGCGACTTTGTGCTTGAGCCAGACGCAACAGCATATACGTCACCTTTCCAAACAACATGGTCCAGTTTTACTGTTTGAATAAAGCTCTGTAAGCTTGCATCTGTAATTGCGGTACGCATTGAGTTGCAAAACCCTATTAGGTTTTTGTAATCATCGTCCAACGTATTTATACCTGTGGTCAGGGTATTATTAGTTTCATGAATAGAGCTAACGGATTTTACGGTTTCACTTGTTGAACGAATGATCTCATTTACAAGTTCAGACACCTCGTTTGCTGATTCATTGGTGTTATTTGCTAGAGATCTTACTTCATCTGCAACAACACTAAAGCCTCTGCCAGCTTCGCCAGCTCTAGCAGCTTCAATTGCTGCATTTAAGGCTAATAAGTTAGTTTGGTCAGAAATTTTTGAGATGGTGGAGACAAAAGTATTAATTTTATCTGCCATTTCCGACAAGCCTGAAATGTTTGTTGTCATCGCCCCCATTTGTGTTCCAAGTCCACCCATTTCTTGAACAATATTCTTTAGTGTCGAGGATGAAGAGTCGAATAGTTCATTAATGTGACTAATAGAGTCATTTTCTTGTTTTATTGCTATGGATGAATTAAAAACGCTTTCTCTGATCCCATGTAGTTGCTCAATTGAATCTACGGTGCAATCTAATACTTGTTTATCGAAATTATTATTTTCTTTACTGATATTAAGGTGTGAATGTTGCAATTCTGAAACTTGTTTTTCTGAACTACTTAAATGCTGAGCTTGTAAATCGAGTTCTTTTTTTAATAAAGCATTTTCAGCGACTACATCATCAAATCTTTTTTTTGTTACAAACATCTATAATTGTTCCAGTTAATATATTGAAATTAAGATTAAAATTCTACTTGAAGGTATCGGCTAAAATCCTTAAAAATTCAAGGTGAATTATAAAATAAATTGTCAGTGAGAGTATTAATTTTTTACTATTAATATTTGTAAAGTTAAGTAAACTTATGGTCATACCAGATAGTGTTTGTATTACTCCGCATAGTCCAAACCTTCCTAATTACTTTTATATATTGAGTATTTACCTATGAGTATTGATACCTTATTTGATGCATTTAACGAAACAAAACAAGAATACATTATCAATGTCCCAAAAACATGGGGGCAAGGTAGGACTCTATATGGCGGAATATCAACAGCGTTAGCATATCAGGCCGCTGAGAACTTAATTGATGATGATAGAGCATTACGCTCTTTACATTGTAATTTTGTTGGGCCATTAAATTGGGATGAACCTGTTGTTGTATCTGCAGAGGTATTACGCACAGGCAAAAATGTCACTCAATTATTAGCAAAGGTTTGTCAAAATGGACAAGTAGGCGTTATGGCTCAAATTTGTTTTGGTATGAGCCGAGAATCGAAATTATATAGTGCAGCTACAGATCAACATGTCATGGATGTGCCTAAAAAAGGCAACTACATTCCTAATATCCCTAAGTTAGTGCCTGCTTTTATTCAACATTTTGATTTGTCATTACACAAAGGCAGTTTTGGATTAGGGAAAAGTAAAGATGCCGCTTTGCATGGTTGGAGTCGATACTCCACTCCACCAAAAACAATGAGAATGGCTTACTTTATTGCCTTGATGGATGCTTGGCCTCCAACTATGTTTCAGATGTTAAGATTACCAGCGCCTGCAAGTACTATGTCTTGGGATATTGAATTTATAAACCCAAAACTAAAATTAGATCCTGCAGCTTGGTTTGCTAGTGAAACCGAAGCGCAACATATTCAAGATGGTTATGGACATGAAGAAGCTAAATTTTGGGATCAAGAGGGTAATTTATTAGCCTTGTCTAGACAGGTTGTAACCGTATTCGCATAAATTACAGCTTAGTTATTATCCTATTCTTTAATCTAAAGGGCATAACTGAGAATTATAAAGCTGTCCTTTTTCGACATAATGTTGAGCTGACATCGTAAGGTGTTTTGCTTGTTCCGAGTTTATTTGCTTAACAACTTTACCTGGAACACCCATTACTAGAGAGTTATCAGGGATAGTTTTATTTTCAGTGATTAAACTACCAGCACCAATAATACAGTTTTTTCCAATAACGGCACCATTTAAAATGGTAGCGCCCATACCTATTAAACTGTTATCACCAACCGTACAACCATGTAACATTACTTTGTGACCAATCGTAACATTTTCACCTAAATTAATTGGAAAGCCCTCGTCAACGTGTAAAACCGAACCGTCTTGAATATTGGTATTGTCACCAATATTTATTGCTGCATTATCTGCACGTAAAACACATTGAAACCAAATACTGACTTGCTCACCTATATTTACTTCACCAATAACATCGGCGCTGTGAGCGATAAAGTACTGTTCACTTTTAGCTTGTGGTTTTTTGTTATTTAGTTGATATAGCATTTTATTTTCCTTCCTTTTCCTTTAAATAGGCAAGTAATACCAATTTCATTAAGTATTTAGTTTCCACTGAGTGACTAAATACTTAATGAAATTGGTATAATTACTATCAATCGTTTCTTTGAGTTACTAACTTAACTTATACTAATTATAATAATGTGTCGTATTAATTTATTTGAACGTGTGGAGTGATAAATGAAGTTGTCAGATTTTAGGCGTGAATATTGTCAAGGTGAATTAACTGAGCAAGATGTGGCAAACGATCCCATGACACAGTTTGACACTTGGTTACAACAAGCTATTGATGCAAATTTACAAGATCCAACCGCGATGGTTGTTGCAACGGTAGACAAAGAAGGGCAGCCTTCTCAGCGTATCGTGTTATTAAAAAATAGTGATGAAAACGGGTTTGTTTTTTTTACAAATTTAGCTAGTCGTAAAGCACAAGAGTTAAAGCATAACAATAAGATATCTCTACACTTTCCTTGGCATTCATTAGAAAGACAAGTGATTGTTTATGGTGAAGTTGAGCCATTATCTGTAAAAGAGAATATGGCTTATTTCCTATCTCGTCCAAAAGAAAGTCAACTGGCTGCTTGGGCATCCAAACAATCGCATCCAATTAGCTCACGTAAAATGTTGATGGAAACCTTTGAGCGAATGAAACATAAATTTAGTAAAGGCGAAATGCCAACCCCTGACTTTTGGGGGGGCTACAAAGTTAAGCCATCAAAAGTTGAGTTTTGGCAGGGTGGTGAGTTTAGGTTACACGATAGGATCATGTACACGCGCGATGATGAAGATAATACACTTTGGAACAAGCAACGTTTAGCGCCATGAGGTAAGAGCTGCTTCGAGTGTCGAGTTGCGAGATAAAGCAGTTTAGAGCAGCTTCGAGTAGCGAGTTACGAGGTCATATCAGGAAAAGCAGATTAGAGTTCGGAAGGGCGAGAGCAGAACAAGAGATAAAGGTATTGATAAATAATGAGTCAAATTAAATGCATCTGATTGATAGCCACTGTCATCTTGATTTTTCGGAATTTGAAAGTGATTTAAGTTCGGTGATAACCAGAGCTAGGCAGCAGGGGGTTGAGTCATTTGTTATCCCTGGTGTAAGTAGTAAACATTGGGACAAACAGCTTAAGCTAGCTCAACGTTTTGATCATGTTTATTGTGCTGTTGGTATTCATCCTTGGTTTTTAGATACTAAAGCTTTAGATACGAATGCTTTAGAGAACAGGGCATTGTCTGATTTAACCAAGCTTGAAAATTTGCTGCAATCACAACCTGTTGTTGCCGTTGGTGAATGTGGTTTAGATGCGACTATTGATAATATGGCATTACAACAACAGGTTTTTATGGCTCAAATAGAATTGGCTAATCAATTTAGTAAACCACTTATCATTCATCACAGAAAAACACACCATTTAATCCAACAATGCTTTAAACATGTTACTCCAATGCATGGTGGAGTTATTCATGCTTTTTCTGGAAATGAAAAAGAGGCACAAAAGTATATTGAGTTAGGTTTTAAGCTTGGTATTGGAGGCGGAGTAACTTATAAACGGGCAACTAAAACTCGTTCAACAGTGTTAAATGTCGGCTTAGGTAATATATTGTTAGAGACAGATTCACCAGATATGCCATTGTTTGGACAACAAGGTTTAAGAAATGAGCCACAAAACATCTATTTAATTGCACAGTCTGTTGCCGAGTTATTCAACTGCTCAGTGGATCAGGTCGCAGAAGTGACTACCGAAAATACAAAAAGTTTATTTGGGATTTCACTTTAAGGTTAAAAAGATAAACAGGGGTTAATCTTTTAGGCTTTCTTTCACAAAATAAGAGTGCGACGAGAAAGGTCTCAGCCCAATAGTGAATAAATAACCAATTAAACCAGCAATAAAGGCTAATAATACAATTTGTTGACTGATGCGGGTGATAAACAAGTTACCACTTTGCTGTAAATTTTTCTTTAACACTGTTATACGTACAAATCCGAGCAAATCACTTTCATCATCACGTATCTCTTTTACAAAGGGGGTTGGTAATAAAGGTTCAAATTCTTGATTTAATTGAGTGATAAATCGGGCTTTAGTGGTTATCGCATTATCGCTTTTACTTAAAACCAAACCTTTGTCGTCATAAATAACCATTTCTAAAATGTAGTTAGACTTTAAGGCTGAGTCCGTTAAATGGTCTAATGATTTAATATCATCTTCTGCTATATAGGTTTTTGCACTATGGGAAGTTTGCAGTAAAATGTTCTCAGCTAGTACTAGTGAGTTTTCTTCTAGCATGGCTTGACCTTGGCTACTTACATTAAGCCAAAGACTGATCGTGACAATTAATAAAACAACAGCAAAAACCAATTGTGTGAACTTTCGGTTTAACGATGAGGTTTTAATATAAGTAAGTTTTTTACTCATTAGATTCTTATTTATTCGAGTTAGTTTTAAATACTGCGCATTTCTAGATTAAAAAGCAATGCACTTTACTATATTCTATTAAGTCATTTATGTATTTGTTTAAATAATAAACAAAATCTAGGTTGGAATTAAAAAAATGATCATGGATAAGTTATCTAACGTGTTTTCAATATCGGATATTTCTTTTTATCAAGTGCAACAAAAATTAAATAGCACCAACTTTTTTAGATTAGTGTGGTTATCCAATAATTCAGAGCAAGCGTTGAATAAAAGTGTAAATCAACAATTAACCAATATTGATGATTATCAAGAAGTTGAATTTAATGCGGAGTCAATACCTGACATAGTCGAGAGTACTGATGGCATTAAAATCGTTTTATTTGGTGAACTGACTTGGCACATATTGTTCGACTTTGTAAAAACCTGTGAAGCTCAATCTATTAAACTGTCCTTGTGTAAGTTGGTTAAACCAACAGATGGCTTAAACGGTGCTATTCGTTTTTCGGTAATGGATCTTATTTCTGATAAGGCTAAAGCGTTATTAAATGAATGGGCTCAAAGCCATCAAGTCGAACTTTGTTGTTTACACAATGCACCGTCCATGAAGAAAGCTGGTTTATTAGTGATGGATATGGATTCAACGGCGATAAAGATCGAATGTATCGATGAAATTGCCAAATTAGCAGGGGTTGGTGAGCAAGTAGCTCAAGTGACAGCTGCTGCAATGCGCGGTGAATTAGATTTTGCTGAAAGTCTACACGCAAGAGTGGCAACACTGACGGATGCGCCAGTGTCTATTATTGATCAAGTAGCTGACAATTTACCGCTTATGCCTGGTTTAGAGAATTTGGTAGCACATTTACAGTTATGTGGTTGGAAGTTAGTCATAGCATCTGGTGGGTTTACTTATATGACAGATGTATTAAAACGTCAGTTAAATTTAGATGAAACCGTAGCTAATCAATTAGAGATGGAAGGTGGAAAACTAACCGGCAAAGTACTTGGGAGAATTGTTGATGCAAATGTAAAAGCAGAAACCGTTGTTGCCCTAGCAAGAAAATACAATATTGATATGAACCAAACCATTGCAATGGGCGATGGCGCCAATGATTTAGCAATGATGGCTGCGGCTCAATTAGGCGTAGCCTTTCATGCTAAACCATTAGTGCGGGCACAAGCTGATGTGAGTGTTAAAAGTGGCGGCTTAGATCAACTATTATATTTATTGTAAAAGTCTGATTTATTTAATTAAGCTAAGTCTGCAAAAATCGCATGAATTTATACGCTACTTTGTTAGAATACTCGGTCAAATTTAGAATTAATTTTATTTAACTCTATTTATTAAAAATATTTTAATTATCAGGAATATAAATGTTACGCATATACAATACATTGAGCCGCCAAAAAGAAGAGTTTAAACCGCTGGTTGCAGGTCAGGTTGGCATGTATGTGTGTGGTATTACGGTATATGACTTATTGCACATGGGGCACGGCAGGACTTATGTGTCGTTTGATATTATGCAAAGGTATTTTAAATACTTAGGTTATAACGTTAAATATGTGCGCAATATTACCGACGTTGATGACAAAATTATCAAGCGTGCACAAGAAAATAACGAAACATTTCAACAGTTAACTAAACGTACCATCGATATGATGCATGAAGATTTTGATGCATTAAAAATGTTACCGCCTGATATTGAACCTAAAGTCTCTACTCACATGCCAGAGATCATAGATATTATTCAACGTTTGGTTAACAAGGAGCATGCATACGTTGCATCTAATGGCGATGTTATGTTTGAAGTCTCATCTTATGCAGATTATGGCAAGTTAGCCCGTCAGGATTTAACACAGCTGGTTTCAGGATCTCGGGTTGATGTTGACGATGCTAAACGTGATCCTCTTGACTTTGTATTATGGAAATTAGCAAAACCCGGTGAACCAAGCTGGAATTCTCCATGGGGAGAAGGTCGTCCAGGTTGGCATATAGAGTGTTCAGCAATGAACTCTAAACACCTAGGTACTCATTTTGATATTCACGGTGGAGGTTCAGATTTAACTTTCCCTCACCATGAAAATGAAATTGCTCAGTCTTGCTGTGCATTTGACACCCCTTATGTGAACTACTGGTTACACACCGGGATGGTGCAAGTGAACAATGAGAAAATGTCTAAATCATTGCATAATTTCTTCACAGTCAGAGATGTATTAAAACAATATGATGCAGAATCTGTACGTTATTTTTTAATTAACGGGCATTATCGTAGTCAATTAAATTATTCAGACGATAATTTAAAGCAGGCAAAAGCAAGTTTAGAGCGATTGTATACCTCATTAAGAGATGTTGATGTGAACTTTGATGTTTCTTTAGGTAGCTTTTCTCAAGTCACACGATTTAATGCCGCTATGGATGATGACTTTAATACACCAGAAGCGTTATCTGTGATGTTTGAACTCGCGAAAGAGTTGAATAAAGAAAAGTTAGTAGATGCAAATAAAGCATCCGATTTAGCTGGCGTGTTAGTTAAGCTTGGTGAAGTGTTAGGTATATTACAAACACCAGCTGAGCAATTTTTTCAAAGTGGTCAGAGTGACGATGTTGAAGTAATTGAACAATTAATTGTTAAACGTAATCAAGCACGCGAAGATAAAGACTGGAGCGCAGCAGATGAAGCGCGTGATGCCTTAACAGCAATGGGGATTACCTTAGAAGATAGTGAAGGTAAAACTACGTGGCGTAAAAATTAGTAGCGTAAAACTAATGAGATAAATGATGCGTTAGTATTAGCTAGCTACAAATAATAAAAAAGGTGCATCAATGATGCACCTTTTTTTATGATTGAAAATAGATATTGTGCAATCTACACCATCTTTATATATTAGTGACTAAACGCTGGTGCATAACTTGAACTCCAAAATATCGCAAATGAAGTCATCACACAGACGAGTAAAATAAGTCCGCAGGTAACAACAGAGCTAGAATAAATAAAGCCACGTTCTTCAGGTATATGCATTAAGATCGGGACTCCGGCATACAATAAATAAACAGAATATGCTAAAGCTCCAAACCCAACTAGCATTACAAACCAAATCTCAGGGTAAAATGCAGCTAGTCCTGCCGTAAATAATGGTGTTGCAGTATAAGCAGCTAGCTCTAATGTTTGAGTATAAGTCGGTTCTGATCCAAATGTATGTGCCATCCAATGCGCTAAGTAACCTAAAATGAAAACACCTGCAATAAGGGCAAAATACATACCCACAGATAATATTAAAGCGGAATCAACAGACAAAAATAAACGCTCACCAACTCCAACACTCCATCCTATGGAAGTTAATGAGAAATAGGCACTTATCGCTGGGATAAGTGCAATTATTATTATGTGGGACATTGAATATTTGAAGCTTTCGTGTCGGTCGTCAATCGAGTGCCACTCTTCTACTGGATGTGCATACAGACCCCATAGGTGGTTTAATATCATAATTATTTCCCCTTACGCCTAAAATAATAGTCTTAGAATTTACTGTTTAATATAACAGCAATGTGTTTATGTTATGACCAATAAACGTGCATACGTCAAGTATTTAAGTGTTTTTTAATTTAATTAATTGTTGGTTTTAGTCATTAAGAAGAATATTTTAGCTGATTGTAAATCTATTTTTATGAATAGTCGTGCTTGAGCAGCATATCTATTGTAGAGTATGCGGCTGAACGTTTTCAGACTTATATATCATATTGTTTGCATACTACTTACACAGTCCTTGCACATTTGGCTGTTATTTTGGCTTTCTAGCCATTATGATAGATAAATGCTTTTAACGTTTTAAGTTATGAATATAATTTCTACTAACAGGAACTTTTCTAAAAGTTAACTGCCTATACAGTTTAGGTATATAAAACTATTTTTAAACAGGAACAACTAAATGAATTTTAATCGTGGCATTTTTAATAAGATTAAACACGGATTGCCTCTTATTTTAACAATGAGTATATCGCTGGCCTTATCTGGCTGTGACAGTGACTCCTCTGACAATACAGGGTACATACAGTTTTATAACTTATCATCAACAGCCCCTGATATTTATTTAACAGTTGATCAATACGATGATGATGATTATGACGATTTAACTTACTCAGGTGTTTCTTTTACTGGTATTACAGGGCGTTTAGAATTTGATACTGATACTTATGACTTAGAATTTTCATGGCAAGATGAGTACAACAGTAGTGATCTAGAAATCATTCATACTGAAGAATTAAAAGTAAAAAATGACATTGTTCACTTTATGGTAATGACAGGTGACGTTTCATCACCAGAAATGACAACTTACGAAATAGATATTCGTGATGACGATGAATTAGACGACGACAGTGACGATGATCTGTTTAATATTCGTTTGTTAAATATGCACTCTAGCGCTGGTAGTGTTGATTTATACTATTCAGAGTCTGATGAGACTTTTGATGAAGCTGTTTTAATAAGCCAAGCTGCTTATAAAGAAATGTCAGAAAATCAAAAGTATGACCAAGACGATGTTATTTTTTACGTTACATTAGCCAATAGTAATGAGGTTGTGTTTCAATCAACAGATATTTCTTTCTCATACGCAGCTGAATATATTATGGTTGTTAGAGAAAATACAGGTACTGGTACATCGCCATTTATACTTGATGTTGTATCGACTTCATCTTCAACAGAATATTCAGATGTAAACTCTGAATCGGAGTACCGTGTATACAATGGTATTGTTGAAAATGATTTATTACCTGATTATACAGGGGACTTCGATTTTTATATTGATTATGAAGATGCTACTTCTACTGCAGTGGTTTCTGATTTATCATTTGGTGAATTTAGTGATGCAGTTACGACGACATCGGGTGACTTTGCTATGACGCTTAAGACGCCTACAGACGTTGACTTGGTAACAAGTCATTTATTATCTTTAACTGAAAACACTAGTTCAACCGTGTTCTTCTATCTTTTAGAAGAAGCAGTCGATGAAGATGATGATGGTGATGTTGATGAAGACGGTGACGGCCAAGTTGATGAATACCAAATAGCGATTAACTCAATAGTGGTAGAAAATAGTCAAAGTGAAAGTGTATACAGTCATCAAGTAAAAGTTGTTAACCTAATTGATGAAGGTGAAGATGAACTAGAAGATGACTTTGCTTATATCCAAGTTTATTTTGTAAAAAGTGATGAGACTATTGCTAATGCAGACCAATCTATCGGTGCGGTATTTGCAACGCCTAGTTCAGTTGAACTACTTAATAATACTTATGAAGTAACTGTTATTGGTTACTTTAGTACTGGTGATAATGGAAAATATATGTCATCTGAAACGTTAACACTTGATGAAGACAGTAAATCTAAATACTTAGTTTTAGAAAAAGATGAGTCTACTGTAACTGGTTATAAAATGACGTTTACAAACCAAGTTGATTAAGTTTGATGTTTTAATAAAATTTAAAATTTAATTGTAAAAATAAAACGGTCTCATAATTGAGGCCGTTTTTTTATGTGTTTTTATCTATGATTTTTATTGTCATCGTATTCATCCTTCAAAGTTACGATTCTAATTAAATATGTTAAAATCTGTCGTCTTTTTTATAACAGCTATTTTTATACTAGCTAAGCCCATAACAATTTCCTTATGCAAATCCAAAAACTATTAGAACCTATCTCGCACTTTTTGAAATGCGAAACTCCTCAGACTTGGTTAGACGAGGCTGTAAAGAATGAAAATTTATCAACTCTACTAATTGACCATTTAGTCTGTGAGTTAAAAGCCGCTCAGTCTGCTATGTATCTAATTCGTAAATACGCAGTAGATAAAGAAAGTGGCGATGCTTTATTATCTTGGTTACAACCTTTTGAGCAATTTATCTATAAAAAAGAAGGTGATTGGCAAGATTTAGCAGCTAAAAACAAACTCTCTAAATCAATCATCCCAAAGTCTAACTCAGTCTATGGGCAAGATTTAATTGATAAAATGATTTTACTGATCAAGGAAGAGCTACATCACTTTTATCAAGTGCTAGAAATGATGGATAAGTATGAGGTTGAATATAAACATATTACCCCAGGACGTTATGCAAAAGGGATGTTAAAACATGTTCAAACTCATGAGCCTGAAACGTTAGTCGACAAGTTAATATGTGGGGCATATATAGAAGCGCGCTCCTGTGAACGCTTTGCTAAGTTAGCACCCTTGGTAGACAAAGAACTAGGTGATTTTTATATATCGTTATTACGCTCTGAAGCTAGGCATTATCAAGATTATTTAACTTTGGCAGCAGAAATAGCTGGGTATGATATATCCAAGCGTGTTGCTCATTTTGCAATAGTGGAAGCTGAATTAATAACATCAGCAGATCAAGAGTTTAAGTTTCATAGCGGTGTCAACAAATAGCCGTGTCAACATCAACAATAAGCTTTAATGATTGTAAGTCATGTTGGTTAAAACTTAACGGGTAATTTTATCGTTATAAATTATCTGTTTTTAAATAAAAATCATCAAGGCTTACTTTGAACACAGTCTAGATAATATGTTTACTATCATAGTCGTGAAATTGACGTATTTGGATTAATGCACGTTGCAGTTGGGTATCAAACTTTTCTGTTAAATCTCCAGTAAATTCAACTTCTAATAAATAATCATGACAGTCGTGATAACAATCAGACACTTTTAAGTTGCGGCTTTGTTGGATATCGTCATGCAGAAGTTCAAAAAATCCCCTCAAGTTTAAATTTTCATCCCATTTACTTAAATTGAATGATACGGATAGACGAAAGTGTAATTTATCTTCCGTCCTACCGATGCTAATAGTATTACAGTATTTATAGTTAGATAACTTGCAAGGAAAATGAATGAAAGTTCCTTCTGGAATGTCACTGGCAGACGCTTCTTTTATATCGTTGTAATTTAGCTCTGAAGGATCGCATTCAAATATATGTGAGCATGACCAGTAATACTCATCTGGTAATGTTGTTAAACCTGTTAAAATACGATTGTTAAAAAGTAATTCAGTAGTAACTGCAGTTCCGCGA
The DNA here is from genome assembly GCA_034111705.1 of Psychrosphaera sp. Lineage (GTDB taxonomy): Bacteria > Pseudomonadota > Gammaproteobacteria > Enterobacterales > Alteromonadaceae > Psychrosphaera. The sequence continues at coordinate 22,045 of JAWUWS010000086.1, read as the reverse complement.
ATGTTCATGTTCATTCCTTGAATAATTACCGTTATAAGGAAATTGTAGGAAAAATTATCTATTTTGCAAACAATTCGTTTAAAATTTACACAAAATTTAATTGGAAAGTTTTGTCAATATCGTGGGTATTTTAAACAGTTAGTTGGGTGAAGCTATATTTCTATAAATTATAGGTGCCATATAGATAAAAATTAGATTACAATTCTGGACTCGAATTTTTATATGCCATGATAAAAACTGAATTTAGGGATTAATATCATTATGTTTAAAGGTAGTAAAAACGCTTATCTATTAATAGCGTCAATATTTATAACTAGCTTTTCCAGTACCGCTCAGGTATCAACTACTCCCTCGGCTGCACAAATAGAACAAATTAAAAAGTTACCTAGAGCGCAACAAGAAGCGCTAGCCAAACAATTTGGTGTTGATATTAATTCTTTTGGTCAATCCTCTACAAATCCAGCTAATATGTCTGGTCAGGAAGAGCGTCCTGAAGATCAGTATTTAAAATCAGACAATGAAATAAACGTAGATTCATTAGACATTAAATCTGAGAAAGACGAAGACCTAAAACCATTTGGTTATGACCTGTTTGAAAAAAATCAAAGTGCATTTTTACCTGAAGGCCAACTTCCTGTACCTGCTGATTATATAGTGGCCCCTGGAGATACAATAGAAGTTAGCTTATATGGCAAAGAATCCAATCAATATACTTTAACAATAAACAACAATGGTCAAATTACCATTCCAGGCTTAGACCCTTTAACGGTAAGTGGCTTAAGTTATCAAGAACTTAAAGTTTTTATATCTGAAATAATAAGTACCAAAATGATTGGTATGAAAGCCACAACGTCTATTGCCAACTTAGGTGGTATCCAAGTCTACGTTATAGGGGATGTAACAAATCCAGGAGCTTATTACTTATCAAGCCTATCAACGGTTACCAACGCACTATTTATAAGTGGAGGCCCTTCAAATGTTGGTTCTTTACGTAATATAAAGGTTAAGCGTGGCGGTAAAGTTGTCGCTAAAGTCGACCTTTATGAGTTGTTTATTGATGGGAATGCCACAAGCGACAAACGTTTACAGCAAGGGGATGTTGTTTTTGTTCCTGCCATCACACACCAAGTGTCAATTACTGGTGAAGTACGTCGTCCTGCAATATATGAAATAAAGCCCGAGCAAACAATTGCGGATGCAATCACTATGGCTGGAGGTCTAAACCTATCGGCTTATCCAAAAAATGTAGTTGTTGCGAGCTTTAATAGTAATTATCAACGAGATATCAAACGTATTGACTTAAATGATAAAGCCGTTACAAACAAAGTGAAAAATGGGGATGTTATAACGGTATTACCAATTTCTGAAAGACTCGGTAAAGTTGTTAATGTGGCGGGGGCTGTATCAAGACCTTCAACCTACGCTTGGCAACCAGACATGACACTGTCTACTCTTATTGCATCAAAAGATGACTTAATGTCTTCTACTGATCTTGATTATGCTTTAGTTCTTACACAAAACCTTAATGGTGGTTTTGCTATTCAACAGTTTAAACCTAGAGACATGTTAAACGGGCAAGATATTAAATTATCTCAAGGTTCGTTAGTCGTGTTTTTTAATCGATTTAATCGTGAAACGTTTGAAATTAGTACAGGATTGGAACTGAATCAAGACGCAGGTAATAAACTTGATAACGACCAACAGCCTGAACAGGAACAGAGTTTAACCCAAGCATTAAGTAGTATTGATTCAGAAGGATTAAATTATTTACATGCAATTCAACACGGTAATATTTTCGACAAGCAAAAAGCATTAGTAGCGACAAAACAATTAGATCGCTTTCAATTATTAACACCTATCATGCAAGTTTTGTCTGCTAGTTACCATGCGGGAAAACTTACACCTATAGCTGAAATTTCAGGTCAAGTTAGGTTCCCAGGTATTTATCCAATTGCACATAATGCATCTGTAACAGATTTGGTTGCTGCGGCCGGTGGTTTAACTGAGTCTGCTAATTTAAAAATGGGTGAAGTCTCTAGAACCAGTTATGATGAAGAAGGTGACCCTAAGTTAGAACATATTAGCTTTAATCTAGGACAAGCTATTAATGAAAATAAAAGCTCAAATGTTAGTATTCAACCTAAAGACGTAGTTAATATTTTCCAACAAGCAAATTGGCAAGAAGATCTTAAAGTTACTTTAAGTGGTGAAGTGAAATACCCAGGTACCTACAGCATTAGCGCTGGAGAAACATTGTCAAACTTATTACACCGAGCCGGTGGCCTAAGTAAGTTTGCGGCACCAGAATCTGCTTTTTTTACTCGTACAACATTAAAAAAAATAGAACAAGAACAAGCTCGTGCATTAGCTCGTTCATTAAGTAAAGAGTTAGCCTTTAAATCCATTTCAACTACTGCAAGCAATATAAACGTAAGTGAAGTGCAGCTCTTAGTAAAAGAACTGACTCAAATTGATGGCGTTGGTAGACTAATTATAGACCTGCCAAAATTAATAGCTAAACAAGCTGATGATATTGCTTTAGAAAATGGAGATGTATTACATATCCCTTCTTTTAGAAGCGAAGTTAATATAATGGGAGAGGTACAAGTAGCTACCTCACATTTGTTTAACAAAGAATGGGCTATAGATGATTATATTACATCAAGTGGTGGGTTAAGAATTCAGTCAGATGAAGATCGTATTTATGTTATCCGTTCAAATGGATTAGTGGATGCAACATACAGTGACTCATGGTTTGGAATTGGTAAAGTAGATATCAATCCAGGTGACACGATTGTCGTGCCATTAAATAGTGCATATACCGATAAGTTAACCTTATGGCAGAGCGCAACATCTATATTTTATCAGCTCACTGTTGGTTTAGCTGCCATAGCAAGTTTTTAATGACTCTACACAGAAATAACCTAGCTTGCTTTAGGCCGTCACTTTCGGCTTATAGCTTACGACTTATAGCTTAAAAAATAATACTGTAAAAATATGAATCAAGAACAAGATATATTACAACTAAAACAACAAGTCGCTAGGTACGAGTCTATGAACTCATATCAAGATGACGAGATTGATTTAAAAGAACTATGGAATGTTATCTGGCAAGGTAAATGGAAGATTATATTTATTACAATGATTTTTTCTGTAGCCTCCGTATTTTATGCTTTAAGCTTGCCTAACATATACAAGTCGGAAGCTTTACTAGCACCAGCAGAAGAACAATCTGGAGGCTTAGGTGGTATGGCTTCACAGCTAGGTGGTCTAGCGAGTTTGGCCGGAGTAAATTTAGGTGCAGGGAAAAGCGATAAAACCTCTTTGGCATTAGAGATTATGAAGTCTCGAGCTTTTTTATTCAAATTTATTGAAAAATATGACATTACTGCAAATTTAATGGCAGTTAAAAGCTGGAACTCTGAATTAAATCAATTACATTACGATCAAGATGTTTATAATTATGTTAGTAACGAGTGGGGAAATAAGGATAAAGGTTTATTAAATCAAAAACCATCATTACAGGCTGCTTATAGAACATTGAAAGGTATAATTAATATAGAGCAATCACCAGAAAACTCTATGGTCACAATTTCAATTGAACATTTATCACCATATATTGCTCAGCAGTGGGTTATGTGGTTTATTGATGGTATTAATGAAGAAATGAAAAGCCGTGACTTATTGGAAGCCCAAAACGCAATTGGATTTTTAAATACTCAATTGGAAACAACTAGAGTCAGTGGACTGCAAGAAATTATTTATCAATTAATTGAAGAGCAAACTAAAACGATTATGTTTGCAAGTGTTAGGGATGAATATGTATTGAAAACGATAGATCCAGCGTTAGCACCTGAGCTCAAATCGGGACCACAACGTCCGTTAATATGTATGATAGGTTTTATATTAGGTTTTATATTATCGGTGTTAATTGTTTTAATACGCCACTTTAACTATAAAAATTGACCAAAACTCTTAATTTGGAACTGTATTTCATGTTAGAAATGTTACAACCAACGATAACCGTATTTATTCTTACAGTTATTCTAATATTAATGTTAAGACCTTTAGCTAATAAGTTTAATTTAGTTGATAAACCTGATGAAAGGAAAACCCATGATGGCCATATTCCATTAATAGGTGGTATTGCTATTTACTTAGGTACTGCAATTACCTTTCAATTATTTGGTTTAGTGGATGAGCAAACTAAAATAGTTTTACTAGCTGGTGCATTTATTGTTTTTATCGGCATGCTTGATGATAAATATGACTTACCTGTAAGATTTAGAATATTAGGCCAATTACTGGTCGCTGCTTTGTTATGCTCAGGGTTGGGAGCATATATAGAAAATTTGGGTGACTTATTTACCTTTGGTGATGTAGAACTTGGCATTTTAGGTATTCCTTTTACTTATATTGCAGTAATTGCAGCAATTAATGCTTATAACATGATCGATGGTATCGACGGTTTGTTAGGTGGGATGTCAATTATCTCTTTTATTGGATTAGCTTATTTATTTTATGGAGCGGGGAATCAAACCTTTAGTATCAATTCATTAATTATTATTGGAGCAATATTAGGTTACTTAGTCTTTAATATGATGAGCCAAAAGCACCGTAAATATAAGATATTTATGGGTGATGCAGGATCTATGCTTATAGGTTTATATGTTATTTGGATGTTAATTATTGGTTCACAAAAAACGGTATATGGACAAGAGAGTTTCTCAGCAGTATTAGCTCTATTCATTGTAGGTCTGCCTTTAATTGATATGGCTGCAATAATTGTAAGGCGTAAAAGAAAAGGCCAGTCACCATTTAAGCCTGATAGAGACCATATGCATCATATATTGATGCGGTCTGGTTTTTCTACCAAGCAAAGTTTATTAATATTATCCTTTATATCTACATTGTTGTTAATGCTAGGGATTTTAATTAATACTTACTTTGATAGTTTTATTGGTTTGTTATTATTTATTGTTACATATATTTTCTATCAGTATATAATTCAACATGCATGGCGTTTTACAAAGTTATTACGAAAATAAAAAATGGAGATACCCCAAAGTGCTAAATAACAAAACGGTTCTAATTACAGGTGGGACAGGGTCATTCGGGAAAAAGTTTATTGAAACTATATTAGATAGATACCCAGACGTAAAAAAAATTATTATATACTCACGAGATGAATTAAAACAATCTGTAATTAAGCAAAAATATCCATCTTTTGATTTTCCTCAATTACGCTTTTTTATTGGTGATGTTCGCGATAAAGATCGCATAACTCAAGCGTGTGAAGGTGTTGATGTAATTATACATGCAGCAGCAATAAAACAAGTTGATACAGCAGAATATAACCCTACTGAATGTATTCGTACTAATATTGATGGTGCAGAAAATGTAATTCATGCAGCATTAGCATGTGGAGTTAAAGACGTTGTAGCTCTTTCTACGGATAAAGCATGTGCACCAATTAATTTATATGGTGCCACTAAATTAGCATCGGATAAATTATTTGCAGCAGCTAACAATATTCGTGGCTCTAAAGATATTAAGTTTAGTGTTGTACGTTACGGTAATGTTATGGGCTCTCGTGGTTCAGTTATACCATTTTTTCTAGATAAGAAAAAAGACGGTGTTTTACCTATTACTCATGAAGAGATGACTCGTTTTAATATTTCATTACAAGATGGCGTTAATATGGTGATGTATGCCATAGGACACCATATTGGTGGTGAGATATTTGTACCTAAGATTCCATCTTATAAAATTACTGATATTGCTACTGCAATAGCACCAGAATGTGATACTCGTATTGTTGGTATTCGTCCTGGAGAAAAACTTCATGAAGAAATGATCACAGATACTGACTCGCTAAATACAATTGATTTAGGCAAATATTACGCAATATTACCTTCTATTTCATTTACTTATACAGAAGATCAGTATATGAAACATCATAATGCAGTTAAAGTACCTTTTGGTTTTAAATATAACTCTGGTACAAATACAGACTGGGAAAGTGTTCAATCATTGAGAGAATTGATTGTTCAACATGTCGAACCAAACTTTTCGATATAATCATGACTAACATAATTGCAATCATACCAGCAAGAGCTGGAAGTAAACGCATTCCGAATAAAAATATAAAGATGTTTTTAGGCAAAGAAATCGTTAGATACCCTATAGAGGCACTTTTAGGAGTTGACTATATTGAAGATATAATTGTATCTACAGATTCTAATGAAATCAAAAATATAGCAGTTAATTCTGGAGCATCAGTTCCATTCATGAGAAGTGCAGAGAAATCTGATGATTTTTCGACCACATTCGATGTGATTGAAGAGGTGATGAATAAGTGTGCGAAAAAATATGATTATATTTGTTGTGTTTACCCAACTTCAGCTTTCGTAACAGATCAGATGTTAATTGAAGCGATCGATTTATTGTTTAAAACGCCTAATGCAACAAGCATTGTTTCGGTATTAGAGTATAGTCATCCAATACAGCGTTCACTGAAAAACGAATGTGGTTTTTTAGTGTCAAATACCCCTGAGTTTTACAACGAAAGAAGCCAAGATTTAGAAGTGAATTATCATGATGCAGGGCAGTTCTATGTATTTAATACGAAACAAGCTTTATTAGAGAAGAAGCTAATAACAAATAAGTGTATTCCTTATGTAATTAACCCTAATGAAGCCCATGATATCGACACTATAGATGATTGGGAGCTTGCTGAGTTAAAGTTCAAGTATAAAAAAATGAAACAAACAAAATGAAAAAACTTTTGCTAATAGGATCTACTGGTTTACTCGGTTCTTCATTACATAGAAAATTAAAGAATAAGTTCAATATCACAACGGTTACTAGGTCAACCCCCGGCAGTGATTATAATGTAGACCTTTCTTCAAAAGATAAATCATATGAGCTCTTTGATAAAATCAATCCTGACTTTATAGTAAACCTTGCAGCCATAACGAATGTAGATCAATGTGAATCAGATATAAACTTAGCTTATTTAGTTAATACTCGTATTGCTGAGAATATTGCATGTTATAGCAATTCCAAAAATAGTTTATTCATAGTGCATATATCTACAGATCATATTTATAATCAGTCTGGCTCTAATGAAGAAGATGTGGTTATTTTAAATAGCTATGCAATGACTAAGTATTGTGCAGAAAAAAGCTTTAGTAAAAATAACGCCGTAGTGCTACGTACTAACTTTTTTGGGAAAAGTTTAAGCTCGAAATCTGAAGGGTTGTGCGATTCTATTTATAAGTCTGTGCATACAGGGAATGAAATAAAACTATTTAATGATGTGTTTTTTTCACCCTTATCTATTGATTCATTAGGCAATGTAATTTTAGTTTGTTTGGAGAAGAAAATACCGGGCATATATAATGTTGGGTCTAAAGGTGGAATGTCTAAAGAAAAGTTCTTGAAAAAGTTTCTCGAATTATCTGGCGTCTCAGATTTTAAATATAAATCTATTTCAATTGACGAAATTAACCTAATGACCCCCCGCCCGAAAGATATGAGGATGAATGTTGATTTATTCGAGAAAACTTACAACTATAGTTTGCCGAGACTAATAAATGAAATTAAGGATGTAGCAAATGAATTCAAATAAAAATTTTTCAAGTGAATTTAACATTGGAACCACTAAGATTAGCGCAGAAGGGAAACCTTATTTTATTGCTGATATTGGAGCTAATCATAATGGCAATTTGGATAAAGCAAAAGAGTTAATATATCTTGCAGCCGAAGCTGGAGCTCACGCTGCGAAGTTTCAGCATTTTAAAGCAAGCTCAATTGTAAGTAAGCATGGTTTTGAAACTCTAAAAGGGGCACAGTCACATCAAGAAAACTGGAAAAAGTCAGTTTTCGATGTTTATAAAGATGCTTCCATAAATTTAGAGTGGACACAAACTTTAGTAGATACATGTAAAGAAGCAGGTGTTGAGTTTTTTACCAGTCCATATTCGGCTGAATTAGTTGACTTTGTGGACGAGTATGTACCTGCTTACAAAGTAGGTTCTGGCGATATAACTTGGCCACAAATAATAAATAAAATGGCGTCAAAAGGTAAACCTATGTTGCTCGCTTGTGGAGCGTCGACTTTAGATGAAATTGATAATGCAGTGCAAGAAACCTTAAAACAAACTCGTGATATTGTGATTATGCAGTGCAATACAAACTATACCGCCTCATTGGAAAATTTTAAATATATAAATTTAAACGTCTTGAAAACGCTACGATCAATGTATCCTACAGCGATTCTTGGTTTGAGTGATCATACGCCAGGACATGCTACCACATTAGGTGCAATAGCTTTAGGTGCTAATATAATAGAAAAGCATTTTACTGATAGTAATAAGAACGATGGACCTGATCATAAGTTTGCTATGGATCCACAATCATGGCGTGAAATGGTTGATCGTTCAACTGAACTTTCAATGGCATTAGGTAGTGGTGTTAAAAAAGTTGAAGACAATGAAAAAGAAACAGTTATCGTTCAACGAAGGTCAATTAGGTTAACGAAATCATTATCTATTGGAGATGTGTTAAGCCGTGAAGATCTTGAGTGTTTAAGGCCTTGCCCAGAAGATGCTATAGAACCTTATAATTTAGATCAATTAATAGGTAAACAAATCACTGGACCCGTTACTGCAGGGGATTATCTTAAATGGCATCAAATAAAGTAACCATTATTATACCTGCTTTTAACGAAGCTAGTTCAATAGAACGTGTGATTAATGAACTAAAAAGTAATATAGATGAAAAAATTAGCATTTTAGTTGTAAATGATTGCTCTCATGATGATACCGTTAGGCAAGCTCATAAAGCAGGTGCAACGGTTCTAGATTTAAAAAAAAATATAGGCTATTCAAAAGCTATAGAATCTGGACTGAATTATGTAATTGCTAATCTTGATTCAGAATATATGATAACTGTAGATGCTGATGGACAACACTCTCCAGAATCTGTACATGATTTTATAAAATTCATTCAGTTAAATAAGGTTGATCTAATCGCTGGAAAAAGAAAGCGATGCGCTAGATTTTCTGAAAGAGTTTACTCAAATTACTTTAGTTATAGATTTAATATTTCCGATCCTTTGTGTGGGTTGAAGTTATATAGTACAAGTGTTTATAAAAATTATGGGAAATTTGAAACATTTGATTCTATTGGTTGTGAATTATTAACCTGGGGGTTATTGAAAGGCCTAAATATAAAAGAACTTGAAGTAGTAATACGAGAAAGGAAAGATGAGCCTAGGTTTGGTAGTTTCTTATCCGCTAATATCAAAATATTAGCAAGTTTTTTTAAAACATTAATGTTTATTAATAAGTATAAGAAAAATACAGATATTAATTCTAAATAACATTCTATTAATATGTAAATAGTTTCTAGGTAAGTCATTGATATATCAAATACTAAAATTAGTTACATCAAAGGGGTTTTATATTTAAGTATAGTATTATGATAAATTATAGAATGCGTTTAAGGCAATCAGCCACATGAATAGTCAGATTTTTGAGAGGTTAGGGAATTTAGCTCTTAGGGGATTAAGTATGGGGAGTAAATTTGTACTTGTCATATTTTTAGCTAAATACCTATCAGTCCCTGATATTGGACTTTATGGGTTAATTGTGGTGACAGTTAGTTTTGGCGTAACATTAATAGGTGGTGAATTTTATACTTATAGTCAAAGAGAGTTATTAAGTTTAGATAAATCTTTATGGTGTAATGTCCTTAAAAACCAAGTCGTCGCATATTTTCTACTTTATCTTATCGTTTTACCTTTACAGTACTTAATTTTTTATAATGGTTGGTTACCTAGTGTACTAATTCCTATCTATATTTTGTTATTGATTAGTGAACATATAGCCCAAGAAATAAATCGGGTTTTAATTACGATGCAAAAGCAACTTGTTGCTAGTTGCGTACTTTTTTTTCGTCTCGGTGCATGGGTGTGGGTAGTAATTCCATTATTTTTATATAATGAGTCTTTTAGAACCTTAGATGTAATTTTATGGGCGTGGCTTATTGGAACTGTACTTTCAATCGTAATAGGTAGCTATTTTATTTTTGAGGAACTACCTGAAGTAGCTATATCCAAGGTTGATACAGTATGGATTAAAAACGGGTATGTAATTGCCTTTAAATTTTTTTGTGCAACGTTATGTTATAGAGCGATAATGACAGTAGATAGATATCTTATTGAATATGTGGGGGGGGGAGATATTCTTGCTGTGTATGTTGTATATATAAGTATCGCGATGGCAATAAATAGTGTACTTGTGCCTACTGTTTTTTCTTTTATTTACCCCAAATTAATAAGTAATTATAAAAAAGGTAATTATGCGGAGTATAGCCGTAACCTTAAAGAGTTGATTAAATCAGTTTTATTTATTGGAGGAGGCGTCGCTATTCTAATCGGTTTTTTTGCTCCTTTAATTTTCGAGTGGACAGATAAAATAATATTGTTGGAAAACACTTATATACTTTGGCTTTTATTGATCATGTCATTCTTATATTCAGCTAGTATGATTCCGCATTATGTGTTGTACGCAAAAGGTTTAGATAATAAAATACTTTACAGCCATATGGTTGGGTTACTAGTGTTTTCAATTGGTTGTTTAGTAAGTATTCAATTTTGGAAGGTTGATTTTATTTTATATTCATTAATAGGCTCAATGCTCAGTATTTTAATTAGTAAGTATTGGTTTTCCTCTAGAAATGAGTTAGAAGAGTAGAAGTTATTATGTCTCAAAAAAATATTATATATATTTGCTGTATTGCTACACCTTGGATCAAGGTTATGGAAAACTTAAGATCGCATGGTTTAGTACCAAGATATGTGGTTCATTGGAGAGATGAAATGAATTTGTATTTAAATTCAAACTTCAATGACTGTTTTTTACAAACTGTAGAAGATGCTTGGGCTGGTAAAGGTTTTCCAGTAGATACTCGCCCAACAGCACTAGATGAAGAACAATTAAAGTCGATAGCTTGGAATGAATCGCAAGCTTTAATAATGATGAATAGATTAGACCCAACGGAAGTCAAAATGAATACAGCTTCTAGGCAGTATTATTTTAGAGATCTTGTTGGTTATTGGCTTAGCATTATAAAAGAAAAAAATATTGAACTTGTGGTTTCTCCGTCTATACCTCACCGTATTTTTGACTATGCTTTGTATGTAGCCTGTAAAATTAAATCAATAGATTATTTATCTTTCCAATTGACGCCGTTTGGTTCAAATAGTGTAATGATATCTGATATTGAGGCCATGCCTCAAATTAAAGCAGACTATGAAAGAGGCTTGTTAGCTCCTAGTGCCCCAGTGCTAAGTCGTGTTAATAAAATATTAGAGGATTATCAAGTAGCTATTCCTGATTATATGAAAGCTCATGCAAAGAATAATAAGTCTATTCTGAAACCTATCAAAAAGATTTATAGTTCCTTGTATAGGAATATTAAAGAGCGTAACTTTTATAAGATTAAGCATCCAAATACATATTGGGTAACAGATGGATATTTGCCATATGAAAAGAAGATGGGCTGGTTAGAATACATTTGTGTAAAGCTCAAGCATACTTTTAAGGTAAAGCAATTAGAAAAGTCTTATAGCAAAATTGTTACTAAAACCCCTGATAAATCTACGCCTTATGTATTTGTGGCATTGCATTATCAACCAGAAGAAACTACATGCCCAACAGGTGGCTCGTATGCAGATCAAATCTTGATGATACAATTGCTTAATGAGGTTTTACCCTCGAATGTGAATATTATTGTCAAGGAGCACAAATCACAATTTTACAGAGACCAAGAAGGCTCTGCGGGAAGAAGTCAACTCTATTACAATAGAATTTCATCTATAGCTCAACGTATTTACTTCGACAGTGTAGATAGTGATCCTTTTGCTTTAATTGATGATGCAATAGCTACTGTAACAGTTAGTGGTACTATTGGGTGGGAAAGTGCTATTCGAGGTACCCCAACATTGAATTTTGGGAGAGCGTGGTACGAAGGAATGCCTAGGGTCTTTAGAATAAAAAGCAAACTGGATTTAGAGACCGTTTTGCCTAAATTATCTTTATTGAAAAATCAAAACCTGCACGGTGAAATTTTACATTTTCATAAGTTACTAGAAGATAGTTTTATAAAAGCAACCCACTATAAATCATTTATAGGTAAAGGTGATGTTAGTATGGACGAGTCAGTTCAGAATTTAACAGATTGTTTATTATCCATACAAGTGACAAGATAACTTAATAGGGAATAGTAACTGTGGTAGAAAGTACTTTAAGATATATTTTAAATAATTTAGCAGCGCCAATAATAAATGTGATTGCTTCTCCATTTATTGAAAAAAAGTGGGCAAAGGATTGCGAACTCCTTCCTCTAACGCAAAAACATAAAGAATTATACATTATCATTCATCAGCATACAGCGAGGAAGCTTTTTAAATTTCCTGAGCTTGTCAACTGCAAAGATTTTAACGATAAGATTCAATGGTTAAAGCTATTTGATCAAGATGTAGTTCAAATTCAATGCTCAGATAAGTTGAAGGTACGTGATTATATTGAGGGAAAAGTTGGTGAAAAATATTTAGTACCTATGTATCAAGCTATTGAGTCGTTTGACCAAATTGACTTTGAAAAGCTGCCTCACTCATTTGTTATGAAAACTAACCATGATTCAGGAACTGTTGTTTTAGTAAAAGATAAAAATAAATTTGATAAATTGAAATCAGCAAAAGGGCTCGAGGCATCTCTAAAAAGAAAATTTGGTTGGAGTGTTGGGGAGTGGGCTTATAGTTTTGTTCCACCTAGAATTATTATTGAACACTATATTGAACCGGAAAGTAATACACCACCAGCTGATTACAAGTTTTATTGTATTAATGGGGAAGTTAAGTTTTGTCATTATATATATGATCGAGGTAATAACTCTAAAGAACAATTACTGACACCTGATGGCATTGATCTAAAAACACCATTACATGAGAAGTTTGAATTAGGAACTGGCTTTATAAAACCATCTAATTGGTCTGAAATGCTAGAAGTTGCTAAAAAACTATCTACTGAATTCAAATGTGTGAGAGTTGATCTATTTTCGAGTCAAAATAATATTTATGTCGGTGAGATGACATTTTGGCCTATGGCGGGTACTTATAGAGGCAATGGTCAAAAGTTTTTTGGTAAGTTCTTAGATTTTGACAGATGCACTTTTAAACCTACAGTTTTGTAAAATTAAACCCAAGCAAGGTATTAAAGTGTATTTCAAAATTTGCTTTTTTTGTTTTTTTATTTTAGGCAGCCTCAGTTTTGCCAATTTCGGAAGAGCACATATTATTAATGTTTCTACTGCATTTGATTTGCTGTTAGTTGCTTCTATATTCGTATACAGACCAAGGTTTACAGATAAAATAGCTCTGTTTGGTTTTCTGATTTTTCTTTCTTATTTCATGATCTCATTAATTATCTCAACAACTATAAAAGGGAACCACTTATTAGACTTTTTACTTGCGTATAAAGCTATTTTCTACTTCGCGCTACTATTTTATTTTGAAGGAAAGGTGGTGGGGGGTAAGCGTAGGTTTTATCAATTATACAAGTGGTTGGTTTTATTTTTTTTAGTAAAGTATTCAATATCAATTTTATTCAGCCTAAATGACCGTCCCTTGCTTTTTAGAGAGAATAATTTTGAATTAATGTTTTTTGCTTTAATTTTTTATTTAAGGTGTATCTTATTTGAAAAAATTAAAGGCTGGGAAATATTTATTATTGTTATAATATTTTTGATGTCGGGATCAAAATCTGCTATTCCAATATTATTTTTGATCTTAGCTAGTTTTTATTTAAAGGGATTAACCTGGAAAAAGGGTATTGTATTTTCTGTATTAGGTCTTGTTCTATTGGGTTTCTTTTCATTCTTAATATTATCAAAATATGGTATGTCAGGTCTTGGTAAAATAGATAGGCTCGCCTTTTTAAGGGTGTTTTTAATTGAAATGTTTAATAGCTCAAGTCTTGAAGTTTTGTTTGGGCATATGAGACTTACACCACTATCACCGTCATCATGTAATTTATTATATTTTTATCCTGGCCTTTTTAGCTTTAAAGGTGATGGGAGTTGTTATTCATTAATACTACATTCATTTCTTTTAAGATCGATTTTTGACCATGGACTGATTGGAACAATGTCAATATTTTATACTTGCTATTTCCTCATAATTAGAGCTGGGTATACAAAACGTGTTGCTTACACATTTTTAGGGGTTATGTTTTTGAATTCATTATCAGTTTCTGCTTTTAATAGTGTCTTTTTTGCCCTTAGTATGATGATGTATATTGGTTTTTCCCCAACTAAAAAAATAGATAAACGAGAGCTATAATGAGTATTAAATATAGGACGGATATTGATGGTTTAAGAGCTGTGGCTGTTTTGCTCGTTATTTTTTACCATGCTGGTTTTAAGGTTATAAGTGGTGGTTTTATTGGGGTAGATGTATTTTTTGTTATATCAGGTTTTTTAATTACTTCAATTATACAAAAAGAGATTGAGCATAAAGAGTTTAAAGTCATCAACTTCTATGTGAAAAGAATAAGGCGTATTTTGCCTTCTTTTTATGTCGTTATTTTTACAACAATTTTTTGTGGTTTTTTTCTTCTTTTACCGTCGGACTTTATCCTTTTAGCCAAAAGTTTCTTAGCGTCGAGTATTTTTATCGCTAATATGTATTTTTGGAAAGCTACGGGGGGATATTTCAACTCTAATACTGATGAATTGCCATTGTTACATATTTGGTCTTTATCATTAGAAGAACAATTTTATTTTATTTGGCCATTTTTCCTTATTTTAGTGCTAGGCACAAAGTTTAAAAAAATTATCATTCCTCTTCTTAGCGTTATAGTTATTCTTCTGTTTGCCTTCTCTGAGTGGGCGGCAATAACTAAGCCAAATGCAGCATATTACTTTCTTCCTACTAGAGCCAGCGAGCTCTTAATTGGTGGATTACTTGCAATTATGGTGTCTTCAGGAGTTAAATTAAAACATACTGTAGCACAATTATGTTCTATTTTGGGTGTTGTTTTACTTGTTTATTCAGCTTTGATTCTATCTAAATCGTCCGTTTTTCCTGGGGTTAATTCTTTATTACCATGCTTAGGCGCAGTGCTAATTATTTTATCTGGCACTGAAAATAGTACATTTGTAGGCCGTATGTTATCTACTAAGTTATTGGTTTTTATAGGCCTAATTTCATATCCAATGTATCTGTGGCATTGGCCCATAATAGCTTATTTGAACTATTTAAATTATGAACTTGACTATATTGTTGGGTCTGCTGTTATCTTGCTTACAATTATTCTAGCTATATTAACTTGGCACTTTATTGAAGGTACATTAAAAAAAATCAAATTGAAAAATAGTACTGTTTTTATAAATATGTTTACAATCCCCACACTAATTGTAGTGTGTATTACTTATATGATTTTTAATAATGATGGTTACGAAGATCGCTTTTCTAATAATAAGGAATATTTAGATATTAAAAGTGTGTTGGTTATGCCAACAGCTTCCGAAGGGTGGTGTTACCAAACTGAACACCCAAAAAATATCGATGATGCCCTCAATTGTACCCTTGGTGTAAAAGAGGGGGAACCTAATGCCATTTTTGTTGGTGATTCACACGCAGGACATTATCAATATTTAGTCAACTCAATTGGTCAAAAAACTGATCTTAAAATCAAAACCATGATTACATCTAATTGTTTTCCAAGTCTATATACTAAAAATAGTTCAAATTTAGGCGGTAACCCTAACTTGTGCATAGCTTTTCGGTCTGAATTAAATGAGTACTCTTTGAATGAAGACTTAAGTGTTGTTTTTTTAGCGGCTAGGTGGGATGCGAATACTGAATGGCTGTTTGAAACTAAAGATGCATTAGATATATTAACTAAGAGGGTCAAAAAAATAATTATTTTCCCACAAGTTCCTAATTATAAAAATAATGTTTCGCAAGAGTACCTTAGATCAATGGCATTACCGACTTTTAATAGTAATTATATTAATAAAATCGATAACACTTATGTTAATGCAAATAAGAAAGTTAAAGCGCTTGCCGATAAATATGAAAATGTAATATTTGTTGATACCAAAAGCTTTACTAAAAAAGAAGAATTACTCCCTTTATTTAATTTAGAAAATTTACCGTATTACTTTGACGATAATCATTTGAATATGCAGGGTTCAGAAATGTTAACTAATGCATTTATGGGCAGTAGAGATAGTCAAATGTTGATAGATTCGATCATTAAAAATTGATGGTAGTATATTTTTTATATTAATATTTGAAATGAAATAGATAGAGATATTAGATAATGTTTACTTTTATAAAAGAAAAAATTGTTGATGTAGAGTTGCTGCTTGCGGATAATAAGGTGGGTAGTGTTATTTATTTAAACCCATCTAC
Organism: Psychrosphaera sp.; assembly: GCA_034111705.1. Taxonomy (GTDB): domain Bacteria; phylum Pseudomonadota; class Gammaproteobacteria; order Enterobacterales; family Alteromonadaceae; genus Psychrosphaera. The sequence goes on along the minus strand of JAWUWS010000086.1, from coordinate 5,556 downwards.
TTATAATTACTTTAGAAAAAACATGGGGTTAATCAAAAATATTGATGGGGTAAGGTTTGATGGTTTATTCATGTCGTCCTTCCTCAAACTTTTCGGTGTTAAAGTTCCTAAACGTCAAAGTTTTGATATGACATCATTAGCACCTAGAGTTTTTAATAAAGCTGAAAAGGAAGGTTTAAAGATTTTTATATGTGGAGGGACAGATGATGATGTACATAAATTTTCTAAAATTATAAAAAATAGATATTCAAATTTACAAATTGTTGGTAAAAGAAATGGCTATTTTTCGGATGCTGAATTTGAAAAAGTTAAAGATGAAATAACAGAGTATAATCCTGATATTTTAATTTTGGGACTAGGTGGGCGTAAGCAAGAGATTATGGCTTCGATGTTAACTCCTTATATCAATGGGTATATTTTTACTTGTGGGGCTTTTATTTCACAAACAACTAAAAAGATAGACTTTTATCCTAGATATATAGATAAACTTAATTTGCGATGGGCATATAGATTTGTTGTTGAACCAAGAACGATTAAAAGAGTGCTAATTAGTTATCCGTTGTTTGTCGTATATTTATTAATAGACTTTATTAAATATAAAAAGAAGGGTTCCAGTCAAAATAGCTAGAGCCTAAACGTAGACTAGTTAAATGCGAACTAATAAGCGTAATAGGACATTTTGTCCCTTCTATTGGGGCTAGTAATATGTCTACTAGCCAATTGTCTTAGCTATAGTATCTGAATGTCAAAATTAGCCAACTTAAGGGCTATTATTATGTCATACGAAAAGTTAATTTTAGGCCTGTAATGGAGGCCTAATGTTCTATAAATAAAGTTTATAGAATTATTTTTGGGGTATAATATTCATATAGTTTATAAATGATATGAATATTATGCTTTAGAAGCATTTAAATAATGTACATCCTTAGGAGTCATATGAAACAAGATATCAAGAAAAGTGACATTGTTATATTTGGAATTATTTGGTCTTTTATTTTTTTTGCTATAGGTTTTTATCCATTAATAAATACAGAATATATGAGGTTATGGGCAATATATATTGGAGTGTTATTCGTATTAATATCGGTTGTAAGACCTTTAGCACTAAAAAAATTTTACGGTGTTTGGGTTAAAATAGGTGAGTTTATTGGTAGTATAATTTCAAAGGTTATTATGTTTATTTTATACTTTGCTTTATTTACTCCAGTTTCTCTCATATTAAAAATTCTCGGTAAAGACTTATTAAGTAAGAAAATTGATAAAAACAAATCAACTTATTGGATTGACAGAACTAGCCAACCACAGTCAATGAAAAATCAATTCTAAGGAATAAGCTCGACAATGTTAAAAGAATTATTAGCTTACATGAAAGCTAGGAAAAAGTTCTGGTTAGCTCCAATATTAGTACTAATGTTGCTACTGGGCTCATTAATCGTATTAGCTCAAGGCAGCGCTATTGCTCCATTTATCTATACTTTATTTTAGGGTTTTTGATGTATATATTAGGGATTTCAGCATATTACCACGATGCAGGTGTAGCACTTATAAAAGATGAAAAAATTATTGCTGCGGTTCAAGAAGAGCGTTTTACAAGAAAAAGGCAAGATGATGGATTTCCATTTGAGTCTATAAAGTACTGCTTAAAAGAGGCAAATATATCTCTAAATGATATTGAATATATCACTTTTTATGATAAACCATTTATAAAGTTTGAAAGATTGCTAGAGACTTATCTAACAGAAGCACCAAAAGGCTTTCAGTCATTTTTAATGTCAATTCCACTTTGGTTAAAAGATAAATTATTTTTAAAAGAAACGTTGTCAAGAGAGTTCCAAAGTTTATATTTAGCTCTAAATCCGGGCAAAGAAGGTGAGGCAAAAGAGTTTAAAAAGATAATTCAAGATAAATTTATGTTTGGTGAACATCACCAAAGTCACGCAGCAAGTGCATATTACCCTTCACCTTTTGAAGAAGCTGCTATTCTAACCGTTGATGGTGTTGGAGAGTGGGCGACAACTTCATTGGGATATGGTAAAGGTAATAAAATCGAATTGTTAAAGGAGATACACTTCCCTCATTCTTTAGGTCTATTGTACTCTGCTTTTACTTATTACACTGGTTTTAAAGTCAATAGTGGTGAGTATAAAGTGATGGGCCTTGCACCTTATGGACAACCTGTATACGTAGAGCTTATTAAAAACCATATTATAGATATCAAAGATGATGGTTCTTTTAAACTTGATATGAGTTACTTTAACTACACCACTGGCTTGACAATGACTAGTGATAAGTTTCACAAACTTTTTGGAGCAGAACCAAGGCAAAGAGAGGGGGAACTTGGGCAGGTAGTGATGGATTTAGCTGCATCCATCCAAGTTATAACTGAAGAAATTATGATTAAATTAGCTAAGCACGCAAGAGATGTTACAGGAAGTAAAAACCTGTGCCTAGCCGGTGGGGTAGCCCTCAACTGCGTTGCCAATGGGAAGCTTTTAGAGAAGAAAATATTTGATAATATCTGGATCCAACCAGCTGCTGGAGATGCTGGCGGAGCGTTAGGTGGAGCTTATAGTGTTTATTACCAAGAGTTAGATAAACCTAGAACCGTTAACCCCAATGATATGGACAAGATGGAGGGGGCTTTTTTGGGTCCAAGGTTTTCAGATGATGAAATAAAAAAATATTTAGACAGTATTGATGCTAAGTATGAGTATATTGAAAATGAAGACAAGCTTGTAGATTATGTTAGTGATGCTTTAGTTGAACAAAAAGTTATTGGTTGGCATTATGACCGAATGGAGTTTGGGCCTCGTTCACTAGGTCACAGAAGTATTATTGGAGACCCTAGAAGTCAAGAGATGCAATCAACTATGAACTTGAAAATTAAATATAGGGAGAGTTTTAGACCTTTCGCACCATCAGTCTTAAGTGAAAAAGTAACTGAGTGGTATGGAATTAATGTAGACAGTCCTTATATGCTCTTAGTTGCTCCAGTTAAAAAATCACGTCAGATTAAAATAAGTGAAGATCAAGATAAACTTTTTGGAATCGAAAAATTAAATACTCCAAGAAGCGAAATACCAGCTGTTACACATGTAGATTATAGCGCTAGAATTCAAACAGTACACAAAGAGACAAACCCAAGGTATCATAAATTGATATCTAGATTTGAAGAAAAGACTGGTTGTCCAACAATTGTAAACACGTCTTTTAACGTCAGGGGCGAGCCAATAGTTTGTACTCCTGAAGATAGCTATAGATGTTTTATGAGAACAGAAATGGATGTTTTAGTAATTGATAACTTCATTCTTTATAAAGCAAAGCAACTTAAATATGAAGATAAAGGGAAGTGGCAAGATGAATTTGAACTGGATTAAACTTATTTCAACGTTTATTTTTTTATTTTTACTTTCTTTGATAAGTCTAAAATATTTCCTAATACCATGGGTGTTGATTTTTTCGTATCTTATATTTGTTGTATTCTATTTAATTAGAAAAAGTAGAACAGATGGGCAAAAAATAATTTTATCGTATATTCTAATAGCTCCAATTTTCCTCCTAATTACAGAAGTATATTTTACTTTAAAAAATAAAAATGAATCAAATAATGTAACAGTAAATAGTACTCCCCAAAATAGCATGCAAACGCATAATTATCTTGGCTACTCTCCTTTACCTGGTATAACGATAGGCAAAAAAAAAGTCATAGATGATCAAGTTGTTTACGATGTTGAATACTCTATCAATAAAGATGGCTTTAGAATTACTCCGAACTCCAACAACTTATCTAAACAATGTTTGTTTTTCTTTGGTGGTAGTTTTACATATGGTGAAGGCTTAAATGTTAATGAAACTTTACCTTATTTAGTTGCCTCATTAAGAGAACAAAAATATAAACTATTTAACTTTGGATTTCATGGTTATGGACCACACCAAATGTTATCAATAATTGAGAATGGAGATAAATATCAATGCGAAAGTGTTAAAGTAATTTATTCTTTAATACAAGATCATATAGCTAGAGCATCAGGTTTATCTCCTTGGGATAAGCATGGCCCCAAATATGAAGTTAGAAATGGGGTAGCTGTTTTACAAGGAAAATTTTCAGGAAATAATATACTGGCCTTCAGTCCTCTGTTGATTCAATTACAATCGCGAATTTATTCAGCTTTAAAAAAATCCTCTACCTATAGTTTTTTTAATCAAAGGAGAAGGGAAACGAATACAAGAGATTTAAATAGGTTTATTGCTATAATTGACAAATCGAAGTCAATTTTAGAAAAAAGATATCATGATTTAGAATTTAATATAATTTTATGGGATAGTCATAATTTGTCCGAATATACACATGAAGAGCAGGTTAAGAATATAATTGAGGAATTTGAGGTGAAAAATTATTCATATGTGTTAGTGAGCTCTATTCTACCTCACTATAAAAAAAATATTTTGGAATATTCAATACATCAGCTTGATAGACATCCTAATAAATTAGCAAATATAAATATAGCAACATATATAGTGCATGATATTTTAAAATAAATTTTTATTTAGGCCTTTTATACCCGCAGATTATTTAATAACTTATTGATACAGATGGTCGTATGAAAATAACAGGTCACTGGCTGGTTAGATATGATTATGTTTGAGCAGTTTCTTAAAGTTTTATGTAAATATTGAAGGGATATTTTATAGGGAGTACTGAATACATTAGCTGACCTCTAAATAACAATTTAACTTTCCTTATAGGTGTTACTCCATGAGAAAGGAATTATTTCTGACTCTTTTAGTATTAATTAATCTTAATTAGTGTTTTTTTATAACTTAAATACTCGAATTTACCTTTCACAACATTCTTAATTTAGTCATAATGGCTCAAATAATTTTGTTAGGAATGCTTGTGTCGCACAAAAATCTTACTCATTTAAAAAAACTAGAAGCTGAGTCTATTCACATTATGCGTGAAGTGGCGGCTGAGTTCGACAATCCTGTTATGTTGTATTCAGTTGGTAAAGATTCTGCTGTTATGCTTCATTTGGCTCGTAAAGCCTTTTACCCTGCAAAAATCCCTTTTCCTTTATTGCATGTTGATACCACTTGGAAATTCAAAGAGATGATTGAATTTCGTGACAAGACTGCTGAGAAGTATGGCTTTGAACTTTTGGTACATAAAAACCAAGAAGGCATTGATGCTGGAATCGGTCCTTTCACTCATGGTAGTGCTAAACATACCGACATCATGAAAACTCAAGGTTTAAAACAAGCGTTAAATGCTGGCGGTTATGATGCTGCTTTTGGGGGCGCTCGTCGTGATGAAGAGAAGTCACGTGCTAAAGAACGATTTTATTCTTTCCGTGATAAAAACCATGCTTGGGACCCAAAGAAACAACGTCCTGAACTGTGGGATACCTACAACAGTAAAGTTGAAAAAGGCGAGAGCATCCGTGTTTTCCCATTGTCTAACTGGACTGAATTAGATATTTGGCAATATATCTATTTAGAAAAAATTGAAATTGTTACTCTGTACTTAGCTGAAAAACGTCCAGTTGTTGAACGTGA
>JAWUWS010000085.1:0-8826 GCA_034111705.1 Psychrosphaera sp. | reverse complement strand
AGGAAATCGCTCTATATAATCCATCCAAACTAGACATATCTACGATGAATACTTTTAAGATCACCAAAGCTAAACAACCAAAACCTGCGTTTCTTAATTGTGTAGCGTCTTTGCTCTGATTAAAGCTGTGCTGGGCAAAGAAAATAGTAAAGGTAGCAATTAACAGCCAAACAACAGAATAAGTGTATAGCTCTGCATGTTGAATTGGTGATATCCAAAGAAGAAGACCATTGTTAAATACGCTTCTAATTTCTCCGTTAATGAACAAAAAAGTCAATATACCTATAAATGAAAGCACTGCTTTGTATTGTTCTTTAGAAACCAGTTTAAATTTAATAAATGCACATAATATTAATGCAGGAATAGCCCACATAAGAATAAGCCAATTCACAATGCCGTCACCTGTTGCCTGGCTTTGGAAAAAAGGATTACTTATCAATGAAATATCAAGGTGCATAAATAAGGTGCCTACAATCAATACCATAGCCGCCCAATGGTAGATTTTCGCCATAGAGCTGGACAATTGTTTACGCCATAAATACACACCCGCTAACGCTAGCCAATTAAATGCGAGTAAAATAGCTTCTTTAAAGCTCAAATCAAGGAAGTTAGGGTAATCACCAATCAGTTGATAACTGGTTTCTGTGGTGATCAAAAGCGCCGTAATATGTAATAAAATACCTGAGAACCACAGCTTTAATGTTTTAGAAGGGTTGTACTTTGAAGCAAACCAAACAATGGCTAATATCAGTGGATATACGATTAATGTCCAGTGAACGCTAAATATCAATTCATCTTTGTATTCTGCCAACCAAGGCGCAAACGTTAATCTTGATACCACAACAATCAAGGCTGCTTTAAATAACCAATCTGGAATTTTCACTTTATATTTCCAACTTAAGTAACTCATGCTTGCCACTTGAATAGCCAATACTAAAGTAAACGCACTTGCATTGAGCAACATAGTAAAACACAAAGCTAACGTCGTATTTGCTAACACCAGTAAGGTAACTTTTTGCTCAGCTAAGGTAACTTTTGTTGCATAGAAAGAACTCGCAGCTCCAATTAATAGTAGCTCCGTCGCCCAAACAGGATATAAATAAGCAGCAGCTTCATTGGTAGATAAAATGTAACTAATACCAAATAAGGTCAGCGGAGTGACAACCAGCAGTAATAAATAACTCACTCTGTCAGGAAAGCGCTTGATCATATAAACACTAAATAACATACCTACCAAGGCTGCTATTTGAATAAACAAATAACCACCATTAAATGGGAAAAAATTATCATCATAAGAAATAGGATTTGGCAGTAAAAGATAAGTAGATAAACCGAAAGCCAGCGCTAAAAATGGCCAACTATCTAATGCACTATGCCGAGTTGCAGCTGCAAACAACACAGTAGTAACAATTATATTTGCCCACCAAATATGACTTTCATAAGATAATAAAGCTAAGGCAGCAGCTGCCAATAATAAAGGGACTAATACGCCCAGTTGTTCTCTACGTGGCATTATTAATTGCTTTAATGAGAAAGGTTCAGAGGTAACACCTTGTAACTTCCAACCAATCACTCCAGTTAACACATACAAGTAAATTGTGAATACTGTAAAGCTAATTAAAACAGCAAAGTCCGCACCGTTGCTCATTGTAATTGCGGTTATAAACCAAAAAGTATGACCAATAAAACTTTGCCACCATAACCACTTTTGCTTCACTTCGTCTGCTACCCAGACTGCCGATAAAGAAACAAACGCAACATAAAGTAACAATGCAAAAATATTATTAGATCCTGTGGAAACTAATACAGGAACAACATACGCGCCAACAATACCAATCGCGGCGAGTATTGCTCCAAATCTAAGAGCTAAATAGGTTGATGCTAACGTAATAATGGCTAATAAAACAAAAGCTACATTAGCAGAAATAAAGTGGTAAAAATCAAACGAAATCAAGGTTATGGCAAAACAGTTGATTATTCCACCACTGGCTAACGCAGCCGAGATAGTTGGCGAATTAATATTAAATCGTTCTTTATTACGGTTAAGGTATTCAGCTCCAACCACTAAACCAATACCAAATATAGCGCCGGCAATAACCCTTACAATTGGTGGTAACAAACCTGCATCAATTGAGTATTTAGCTAAAAATATTCCACCTAAACCTAATACAATTGCTCCTAACCATAACAAGGCATTACCCTTTAACAAGGTGTCTAAGTTAAACGATGGAGACTCAACTGTGTCCGTTTTATTTGGGGCATCTGTTACAGGTTTATTTATCCAAGGGTTTATTTTCTCAACGGAAGGTTCATTAGCTATCTGAATGTCAGAGATAGCTGCATATTCTTTAGCTTGATAGGCTACTTGACGATCTGGGCTTTCTGGTTCTAGATTTTCTGCGGCAGTGCTTGCGGAGTCAGGTTGTATGATTTGTGTCTTGAGTTTATTAATTAATTCTTCTTTGGAAGCTGGCTGTTCGCCTAAATTTAGCTCTTGGAGCCTTCTTTTAAGCTTTTCAATTTGAGCCGCTTGGAAATTAATGATCTTGTCTAGCTTTGCATTATTGTCTATCAGCTTTGATATTTTACTCCTATCCATAAAGGCAACAACTGCCCCAGCGAATATAAATAAATAAAATACAAACTCAAGAATCTCTTCTTCCATGCCTAACCATCCTTAATATATTACTATGCAGTGCGGAAATTACCCTTTAATAATACATTAAAAACTTTGTTAGTTCATTGAGTTATAAAGTTTGTTATGCGTTTGTGACAATGAGTTGCTTAGAGTCTCAGCAATAACTTATTGCTGAGACTCTATCGCTTATTAAGAAATTAATGGCAATTCACGATTAATGTATTCATAGGGGTGTTCCGCATTACGGTTTTGGAATGACAGTATCGACTTATTTTTAATTATTCCAGTATCTATATTAATCGACTTTTCAATCGTTTCATTCTCATACCAGGCATCACGTCCTGCTAATACAACTGGTAAATACACAATCAGTGCCGCAGAGATGGATCTCGTTGCGCTCTCCCATAAATAACTTGGCGTATGATCCACAGCATAATAATCAACAGTATTATATTTGAACATTGGATTTTTAAATGTTGTTGGTTTTGCAAAAAAGAAACCCATCTTTTCGTCACAACTTACATCAATGATCAAGCTATTAGGCTTAAGGCATTCACTTTCAGATTCAATTACAAAATCTGTTGGTTTTTGAGTATTTTGAAACGTGCCATTGACGATAATATCTGATTCACTGATCAACTCAGTTAACGGTCTGCTGCTACCATCATGTTCAACAACCATCATACGTGCTTCGCCTTCGTTTCCCGCGCGAAGTCTGACGTAATTACAATCAAGCACTTCTTCTCGAACTTCATCTTCTTTACGTTGAATACAAATAGTTATATCTCTAAATCCATGCGCTTTTAGTGCGTAGATAGCACCTCGACTGACGGCACCAAACCCAAAAATAATAACTTTACGTTGATTGCCATAATGGCCGTCAATGCCTTTTAATTGCAAAGAATGGATAACTCCACAATAACCCGCCATCTCGTTATTTTTATAAAACGTATGCCTGCCAACTTGGCCATTTTGAGCCCAAATGAACATATCTTCAAATGCTAACAACGTCTGTTTTCGGTCAATTGCGGCTTGGGTAATATCGGCTTGTTGCACACAATGTACATAACCCCAAAGCGTTCCGCCTTCACGCAACTCTTCTAAATCTTCTAGTACTGGCTTGGCGATGATCACAGTTCCAATCTCAGCTAATAATTCATGACGAGTGGCAACACCGCCAGATAATGCTGTGATTTCAGCGTCCGATATGCCAAATGGCTCACCATAACCTTGTTCAAAAATAAGTTGAGATCTGAGTATTTCTGGAATACGTGATAAATGTTCTGGATGAATAGGAAATCGTCGCTCATCTATTTTTTTTGAAGATCCAATAACTCCTACTTTTGGTATACGCATGTTGTCGTTTCCTTTATGAATTTAATAGGTGCGGGAACATCACAAGATAAGTATCTTGTTAATAGCCTTTGCTTTCTAAGATTGGAAATTAAAGCGTTCGTAAGTACCAACAAACGAGACTTGGTCGATTTGGCTGAGCGGTCAGCCTAACGCTCCGCGTGCAATACCATGTACGGGCGATTTATCAGGAAGGACATGAATACCTTGATGAAACTATTAAAGCGTCTTTTTTGTAGCAATATGAAAAGTTTACGTTTCGAATGTATACCTGAAGGGAGCTAAGTAGCTACTTTTCGATAACGAGTTAGTATACCTCATTATTAAAGTGGTTATTGGTTTATGTACTACGGTGTATCGCTATTTCTGTTCAATTTGAAATTAAACTAAATTTGCTAGCCCTGTATAAGGGCTAGCTTATCGCTATTTTTTTACTTTGAAAATATCACTTTTAATCATAAAGTTATTTCTGTCAATTAGCACAAAAATATATTCAACAACGTCAGTTGGAAGCTGAGCTGTCACTAAAGGTGCCATATTCGGTTTGGCATCGATGCTTGCGCTTAATTTTACATACCTTTTATCTTTTTTCCCTTTTACCAAAACATAAGCATTGGTCAACGGGGTTTTGTTAACAACAAGTTGAATAGTTGCAATATGTTGTTTGGCTTTGTAATCATGCTTTTCAATAACAGGTAATAAATTTTTATCAGTTTCACTGAGCTTTTTATACTTAGGGTTTTTACTAGGGTATTCAGCATTGTGCTGTATCAAAAGATCTTCTAACTTGGCTGAAAGTGAATTAACCATACTCTCATAACCTTTTACATCGACCAGATCACTTTGCTCTCCAATATCATGCATTTCCCCACCTTTATATAATCGGAATAATGAGTAGCTATTGTCCTTATAATTTTTGTAAAGTTTGAAATCGCCCTCACGTATCGCTGATTGCATCTGTGAGTCTGAATTATGAGGGAAATGCCACCACAAAAACTCTCTCTCTTTTCCTGCTGAATCTTTAACTACTTCACTCTTACCATTAAGTACCGGTGTAATATCAAGCCCACTTAGTTTTGCCTTTTGCTCCGAGGTAATTGAAGTACCAGTTAGATTCATAATCGTTGGGAAATAATCTAACTGATTAACCATATCATCAAATTTTGTACCCGCTTTAATTGTCGGGCCACTAATGATCATAGGCACGCGAACACCGCCTTCTTGTGCATACTTTTTACCTTTATCCAAAGGTGCATTATCGGTAATAATTTCGCGTCTGCGATCTTCCGCTCCCCCATTATCCGACGTCATAAAGATATAGGTGGTTTCAATAAGTTTATTACCTGGATTGCGCGGGTCATCGGTAGTCTTAAGTAAATCAAGCAGACGACCTAAACTCTGGTCTACTGTCGTTACCATTGCACCATAATAAGGGTTAGTTTGCCCTGGAGTGGTAATATCTGACTTATCTTTTGGGAAATCAATACCTAGCTTATCTGTGTAATATTCAAGCAGGTTACGATTGCGGGTGATAATTGGGTAATGCACCATCCAGTGAGCTAAATAAAGGAAAAAAGGTTTTTTCTCGCTAGTGCTATCGCGAACAAACTGAAGTGCTTGTTCTGTTACTGGCTGATAAGGGTATGGGATGCCTTCAGGGTGCTTCTTACTCGTAGGTGGATACAGTTCCGTACCCAAAGGAAATTTTTCTTTTTTACCATAGCCAGAAAAATCTTTAGAGCGGTCCTTTGTTTGGCTATGAGCGCCACGTTTTGTATAAGCAACATCAAACCCTTTTTTAGCGCCGTGAATGTGCCACTTACCTACCTGCGCAGTTCGGTAACCATTCTGTTGTAGTGCTTCGCTAAGAATTATTTCTCCTTTCTCGTCGGGTAAGGTATTGATAAAGAAAGGTGAAATCATCTTCTGAGCACTGCTAGACTCAGGAAGCCTATTCCCATTTACATGTGTAAAATGAGTCTTAGCAGGGTGTTGGCCAGTTAATAAACCTGCACGCGATGGCCCACAAGTTGGAGCAGGAGAATAACCTTGAGTAAACAGCATACCTGCGTCAGCTAATGCCTCCATGTTAGGCGTTTCCCACGGGCTAGGCTCGCCAACATTATATATATTCGTATCCTGCCAACCTAAATCATCCACATAGAATATGACAATATTCGGTTTAAATTCAGCGTGAACCACACAACTGAATAACAAACTAAGTAATCCACATAACACTCTCATTGATATCGCCTTTTTTTTGATGTTTTAAAATGGTAACGAGCAATACGTTAACATCGGAATATTTGTCGCTTGCCAGATAGCTTAATTATTATTTTAAATAACCAAAGACACCAACTGTATTTTATATATAATATACCAAATATGGTAGGGGTGGGAGTAGAAATACGTAAACACTAGTATTATTAGTTTTTAGAATCCTTTTTGGGTTACAAGAATAATTTTTAATAACTACGTGACAGAGTGAATTAAATAGTTTTATTGATTAACGATAAAAATAGCTGCCTAACGACAGCTATAAAGTTATTAAAGCTTATAAACGGAGGAGAGTGGTGCTCGATTTAATGTTTCTTCGCCCCCATGGCTGCGGGTGTCCATTCAAACCAATCGATATTGAGTAAGCTTCCAGAGCCGCCAACAAAGGTGAGATAAATCGTCTGTGGCCCCCTAATTCTATTTAGCGAAGTCGTTAAGGTTTCATAACTTTGCATCCCCCCCGTCGCAGGCACCTGGATAGTACGCAGGATATTGCCAGTTGGACTATTTATTCGTAACACTATACTGGCACCGGCCTTAGCTGCTGCAACGCGAACCTTAAACTCAAATGGATCCGCACTTCTGCCAAAATCAATGCCCTCATAGCCCGTCCAATCACCATCCGAAATTTCACCGACAACTTTATCATCAGTGCTTAAATCAAGGCGTGTTACCCCTGAGTGCACAGTGAAATCTTCAGCTTGCTGTCGTACAGTATCAAAACTAGGTGCAGCCCGCTTTTTACGAACTCGTTTTTTGTAATTAGGTATCGTGATTTCAACGCCTTTGTCTAAAGTATAAACAACCGGCTCTATGCTCCCGTCTTGGCGAAACGTTAACTTATCAAAAGCCGCCGAGCGCTTATAACGACTACCATCATTCACATCACCCCGATGATAAAAGAGATACCACTGATCTTTAAATTCAATCACCGAAGTATGATTAGGGGATTCCGGCGAATTTGGTGCAAGTTCACCTTTAAACTCAGCATATTTTGGCAGTGGAGAATCCGACATCCAGTATTGGGTAACAGCGCCTACCCGTGCGCTGAAATAATATATGCCATCTCGTTTAAAAACATGAACCGCTTCATTTACTGTCTCTTTACTTAAACGAAACCACGGGCCATCAATTTCTATCATATTATCTTTAAGTTTTGCTCCCATAATGTGAGAGCCTTGATCACCAATATCCACCCAGTGATCATTTCCATAAATATAGGCTTGTCCGTCGTCATCAACAAATACCGTCGGATCAAATATTGTCGTAATCTCATTTGTAACAGCAGTTTCCCAAGGGCCAACAGGGCTCCGGCTTTTTGCCACACCAACATGTGTAATATCACTTGGAAAATAAAAATAATACCAACCATCTTTAAACGCCGCGTCTGGTGCATTCATATTCGATTGGGCATATTCAAAACCCTTATCTAACTGAGGATCTACTATGACACCGTGGTTAACCCACGTTATTAAATCAGATGACTCGAGCAGGACGTAGTCTTTCATCGTTTCATAATCAACGGCATCAAGTTGGTCATGAGAACCGTATACATATACTTTCCCGTTAAAAACTTCAGCAGCGGGATCTGCAATATAGATAAAGTTTGGATCGGTCTTTTTTAGAATAGGATTTTGGGCCAAACAAAACTGGGCACAAGTAACGAAAAGAAATAGTACTACTAACTTAAGATTAAACATTTAATACACCTACAATAGAAAAAAGGGCTACTGACTAAGACTCAGAAAAAGTGACTTTATATTGGCCTAAACCTTGATAAGTAATTTCTGTTTCTTGTGCAAAATTAACATTAACAAAGGCTAGCATAGGATCCTGTAATAATCACTTCACCTTTTTTAAAGGTAGTGCCACGTTTAGTCATATAATTAATTAACCAATATACAGGGTCTTGAGGGAAGTTATTTTGGTTAGGATGCACACCAGAAAACGACTGTTCTGAAGAATCTTGATTAACGGTAATATCAATTTTGTTTGCTTGAAGTGCCAGTTCTCGTTCAACTTCTGGGCCAATATAGACACCTTGATTCATTAGACCACCCGCCAATCGTTCTGGGAATTCTACATCGGCATCTGCGTTGAAACGTGTTTGCATTTGAGTCTGTCTTTAGTGGCATAACATTAACCGTGCATTCAAGTTTGGACGCGGTTGGTTTAACCGCAGCAGTAGCCACTAAATTAGCTGAGTACGATATTAGCGCTAACGTCATTGCAGCGTATTATCACGACCATATTTTTGTACAGACAGAAAAATCGGAATTGGCATTGGCATTGGCATTGGCATTGGCATTGGCATTGGCATTGGCATTGGCATTGAAGGCATTAAGAGAATTTAATGTCGCTTAATCTATGCTTTTCTTTATCGTAAGCAGGCTATTTTTACACGTCATACATTAGATTTTGCTAATGTAGAGGTGTAACCTAAAGATAATAAATTTAAGTCTCTAATTTTACTAACTCACAACTGAGGAAATAAAGATGAATGATATCGATATAGGTATAAGTAAAGAAAATAGAACTGAGATTTCAGAAGGACTAAA
>JAWUWS010000084.1:0-7417 GCA_034111705.1 Psychrosphaera sp. | reverse complement strand
ATGAAGTTATCGCAAACAGCATGACAGGCACCTTAGAATATGAAAAGGGGATAAACGAGCGGTGCCAGATTTCAATGTGTTCTTCCGTTATAACGCGACTTATCCATATTACTCAGACGCTATTTGGTACTTAACGCAAATGCGCCGTTGGGGACAAATCAGTGATGAAAAGTCTGACGCTTGGTATGCAGAAGTGGCTAAAAAAGTATATCGCCCAGACATATACATGGCAGCGGTTAAGTCATTAATTGATGACAAAATTGTACCAGCCTCTGAGTTCTCAAGCTTAAAAGGTGAAGATGGATACCGTGCACCACAAACGCACTTTATCGATAACCTTGTTTATGACGGAACTAAGCCGAATGAATACATCAATAAATTTACTATTGGTTTAAAAGGCAAAGATAAACTTTAACCTCATCTTCAACATTAACGTGGGAAAACACTTTTGCTTTCCCACATCTTTTTTAACTATAGGGCGTTCAGAATGGCTAGTTTAATTTCACGGCTCATCACTCGCAAAAATGAATCTGTGATAAAAGCACAGTTGCCTCCTTTTGTGGTTAACTTTTTTAAGGCAGTGACATTACCGTCAATTGGCATATTAATTTTTTTGCTGTTTTGGACTGTGGGGGCAAATAATATTGATACATCATTGGGTAAGTTTCCAGGCCCTGCACAAGTGATGACACAAGTAGGTAATTTATTTAATGAGCACGTTGAGAGCAGAGAAAAAGAAGCCGCTTTTTATGAACGCCAAGAAAATAGAAACCAAGCGAGATTAGCTAAAGATCCAACATACAAACCAAAAACACGAACGTATACAGGTAGAGAAACGTTTGTTGATCAGATAATTACTAGTTTAATTACCGTATTGAGTGGATTTGCAGTTGCGGCAATTATCGCTATTCCTTTGGGGATTGCTATTGGCTTAAGTAAAGCCTTAAACACAGCAGTAAACCCAATTATTCAAATATTCAAACCGGTATCTCCACTGGCTTGGTTGCCTTTAGTAACTATGGTGGTCAGTGCGGTTTATACCTCTAGCGATCCTATGTTTGCTAAGTCATTTATTGTTTCTATGATCACCGTCACTTTATGCTGCATTTGGCCAATGGTGATTAACACCTCGGTAGGTGTTGCTTCATTAAACAGTGATTGGGTGAATGTCAGTAAAGTATTAAGACTGAATGCATTTACTCATATCAAGAAAATTGTTTTACCAGCTTCTGTGCCAGCGATTTTTACCGGTATGCGTTTGTCGTTAGGTATAGCGTGGATGGTATTAATAGCAGCAGAAATGTTGGCGCAAAACCCAGGGTTAGGAAAATTTGTTTGGGATGAATTCCAAAATGGAAGCTCGGATTCGTTAAGTAGAATTATGACTGCTGTAATTGTTATTGGAATTATTGGCTTTTTATTAGACCGCACTATGATGCAACTACAGCGTATTTTGTCTTGGGACAAAACAACTGAAGTGCGCTAAGCAAGGAGAATTACAATGAGTCTTACAAAAAAATTACTGCTAGATATAAGTAGCATAGACATGGTGTTTCCTACACCCAAAGGCGACTTCACTGCTTTAAAAGGCGTAGATTTAAAGATAAACAAAGGCGAGTTTATATCCTTAATTGGACATTCTGGTTGTGGTAAATCTACCGTGTTAAATGTGGTTGCTGGCTTATATCAAGCAACCAGCGGTGGCGTTATTTTAGGTGGAAAAGAAGTCAATGAACCTGGACCTGAACGTGCTGTTGTATTTCAAAATCATTCATTACTACCTTGGTTAACGGCTTATCAAAATGTGGAATTGGCCGTAAAACAGGTGTTTGCTAAAACCAAATCAGCAGCAGAAATGAAAGAGTGGATTGAGTACAACTTAAAGCTGGTTCATATGGATCACGCTATGCACAAGCGTCCTGATGAAATTTCAGGTGGCATGAAACAACGTGTTGGTATCGCAAGGGCGCTAGCGATGCAACCAGAAGTACTACTCATGGATGAACCGTTTGGAGCACTGGACGCGTTAACTCGTGCTCACATGCAAGACTCGTTAATGGAAATTCAAGATGAGTTAAATAATACCGTGATCATGATCACTCATGATGTTGACGAAGCTGTATTACTGTCTGACAGAATTGTCATGATGACAAATGGCCCTGCGGCGACCATTGGCGAAATACTTGATGTGAAATTAGAAAGACCACGTAGCAGATTAGAGCTTGCTAAAGATGCTCAATACAACCAGTACCGTTCAGAGGTATTAACATTTCTATATGAAAAGCAGCGCAAAGTTTAAATAAGCGACAAATAAACGAATACAAAACAGGGATTGCCCAAGCGGCAGTAACATAAAAAGTAGATGCATGAAAAGTGCACAAAGTAGAAAACAAAAAATAAAAGTACAAAAAAAAGTAATTACAAAAATTAAAAAAGAATAAATACAAAACTTATTAGGGAACAGTCATGAACAAAAAAAAAGCCATGAACAAAAAAATACTAGCGACATTAATACCTTTATTAGTATCCACTGCATCTTATGCAACTATTGAAACTAGTGTCGGTAAGGCAAATATTGATTTACGTTTACGCTTTGAAAATGTAAGCCAAGATAACGCATTGGAAGATGCAAGCGCTCTTACTTTACGCACAACAGCAAACTTTAAAACTAATGCTTATAGTGGTTTTTATGGCTTTGTTGAGTTAGAAAACTCTTTTGCATTAATTGAAGATTATAACAGTACGCAAAATGGTGAGACTGGTTACTCAGTCATTGCAGACCCAGCAACCACTGAACTAGATCAAGCCTATGTTGGTTATGCAGCAAATGGTTTATCTGTAAAATTGGGTCGTCAAGTTATTACAATGGACGGACATCGTTTTGTTGGTCACGTAGGTTGGCGTAACGACAAACAAACATTTGATGCATTATCTGCGACCTATGATGTGTCTGAAAAATTAAAACTTTCAGCGGCTTATATCACTAAACGTAATCGTATTTTTGCAGATGCAGCAGACATTGACGCAAGCGATATCTTGTTAAATGCAGCATTCAAAACTGAATTTGGCACAGTAACGGGTTACGGCTATTTATTAGAAGCTGATAACGGTACAGACAATGCGCTAAATACCTTTGGTGCGCGTTTAGTAGGTGCTAAAAGTGACATTTCTTATACGGTAGAGTTTGCAACTCAAACTAATGAAGCCGCAGGTATAGAGTACAGCACAAGTTATATGCTTGGTGAAGTAGGTACAAAATTTAGCGGTTTAACGGTAAAAGCAGGATATGAATCATTAGGATCTGATGACGGCGCTGTTGGTTTTGCAACGCCATTAGCTACATTGCATAAATTTAATGGTTGGTCAGATCAATTCCTTGGTACGCCAGGTGTTGGTTTAAATGATTTATATGCAACGGTTGCAGGTGCAGCAGGTGGTGGTAAATGGTCAGCCACTTTCCATAGTTATGCGGCGGATGAAGCAACCGCAACGGTTGATGATTTAGGTACTGAATTAAATGTGATTTACACCACTAAAATCTCTGATTTCCCAGTAGGTATTAAATATGCCATGTATACAGCTGGTGACCAAGATGCTGGAAAAGTAGATACTGACAAGTTATGGGTTTGGGCAGGTTATAAGTTCTAAATAAATTCCGTAACAGGGGAATAAAGCACAATATTTACTGATAAGAGACAAAACTCTGTTGGTAAATATTGTGCTTTTTTATGCTTTGAATAAAAGCTAAGTCAATTCTGTTTTAAAGAGATACATAGTTTTAAAGAGATACAAAGTTTTAAAGAGATACAAAGTTTAAAAACGATACATTAGTTGCAACCAAGCTTGAGCTTTGTGATCTTCATCATCCAATTTTACATCGGCAATGCCATATTTAATTTCTAGATTAGTTAAACCTGAGCGGAACATGTCTAATTTCATCCCTCCTTTAAAGCCTATGATTTTAGCGCGATTTATATCGTCCATTTCAGGGCTTGAATAATAAAGCTCCCAAGAGGATTGACGCCCGTTTAAGCTAATAGTTGTATTTTTATAGTCGTTACCAGATTGGAAATGAAAAGGCAGCTCTGGAGAAAAAATCCAGTTTGAATGGGCTTTAGCATTAATGATATTAGTTTCAACGCCCCCTAAACTTAGTAGATTCAAACTGCTGTCATTACGTTTAGCAAACTGTCCAGATACGGTTAATTTAATACCGTAAAGATGGCCGCCTAATGATAATTCGCCTTGAGAACCTGTCCATTGTTCTGTTGTAGCAAGGCTTTCAATATCAGTTTCCCCTTCTAAGTAAGTAAAGCTAGATTGCTGAGTTAATCCCCATGTTTGCTTGTCAAGAAACCAAGATTGTTGATGGCTAATTTCTGTAATTGTACTTTCGCTGAATGATTGTTCTTGTGCATTAATTGCGACTGTTAAATCACCTTTATAAGTGGCTAATAATCCGTGGCTCAATAAATATGGGTAGTTGGCACTTAACCTATAACCTGTATAAGATTCACTGGCTGTAGCCGATGAATCTTGCTGTTTACTGGCGTCTAATTCAAAGTCATATACGTGAGCTGAGAGCTTTATTGGGAAGCTACTTAACGTTATGTTGCCAGACATACCTTTGTTAAAACCTCCGCTGCCACTGACTAATAAATTGATATCCCAATTTGTTTTTTGTAATAAATCACTGCCTTTAATGCCAAGCTCACTCGTTCCTATTGATGCACTCGACTCTGAGCCAACCCAAGTAAAAGTGATGTCTTGATCTTTAACATGATAATCATATTCTTTGCCAATTGAGGTGTCAGAACTTAATTTGGCGGCAGGCATTAAAATTGGTGAATCTGAATTATTGGATGCTGTACTCAATGTGTTTGTATCAGAGAACTCAGTAACGACCGTTAAGTTTTTAGCCATTAAAGGTTGAGTGTATATGTCTGGCCCACGGCTTTGTACCGATACATTCAGTAAGCTAATTGTGTGTTGTTGCTCTTGTTCTGTATTTTTATCTGTTTCTGTTTCTGCATCTGCATCTGCATCAGTTTTCGACATTTGAGCTAGCTCAATTGGCCAAGACACGGTTGTTTGTCCTTGAGTCACCGCCATAAGTTGACCTGTAGCTAGCTTGTATTGGTAAACTTTTAATGTGTCTTTTATGCCAGCAACAAAGTACAAGGATTGTCCATCCTTTGCCCACTCTGGGAATGATAAGAACTGATAACCTTTTGGTGTAGGCACTCGCACAGCTTTTAATGCAGTGTCTTTTCCTGCAGCTAAGGTCGTAATGTAAAGGCTCCAAGGTTGGTTATAGGTATTTTTTAAATAAGCCAATTGTGTGGCGTCACTTGGATTAAATCTTGGGAAGTCGTATAAATTATCTAGAGTAAAATCACTCACTCTTACTAACTTATCGCTAGTAAGTAGCGAGCCATTAATTTTCGATAATTCAAAAGAGACTAAACCCGAATAACCCCCACGAGTTTGCTCCGCAATTACTTTGCCTGACGGCGTGACATCAAAACGGCGTAAATTAGCATGACGCGTTAATTGGGTAATATCACCTGTGCTTAGCTGCCATTGAAATAAATCTTGATGTTGCATGCCGTTGCTGTCTATCGTTTTTGCACCATATAAAATATGATCATCATCTAACCATCTTGGATTTCTTATGCCTGTAGAGTTAGTTTGTTGTAGAGTATGTTCAACTTTACGTTTAAATACGCTTGGAGCATTGTCGGCAATATCTACTGGATCATTTTCTAGTAATTCCGCTTGTTGTTTTTCAAACTTTTCTTTGGCTTTATTGTTATCCGCTGTTTGGTAAACATTTAATACGGGTTTTTTATTTTTGCTCGTTTCCACAAGCGCTAAGTATTTGCTGTTTGGGCTTAAAGTTGGTGCTGTCATATCATATTCGGCATTTAACCAAATAGAAGGTTTATTAGGTTGGGTTCGTTTAAGTTGTTGCTGTTGTGCAAGGGCATCAAATGTAAATTCAGCAACAAAACGTTGGTATAAGTATTCTGGCTTATCTAAAAATACACCCTCAAAAGCGTTTTCAAATGAACGATTTTTTTTACCACGTAAACGTGTCCAAACGGCATCTAAGGTTTTTTCTGAGTAGTTTTTTTCTAACCAAGATAAATAACGAACGCCAACCAAGTAAGCCATGCTACCTATTTGGTAACGTCCTTCTACATTACTTAATTCACTGTATTTCGGTAATGCACCTTCACGGGCAAATTGTAATAACATAGCTTCTACTTGCACATCAAACAAACGGCCTCTTCCTGTGAGTTTTGACTCCAATAATGTGGCATAACCTTCGGTAGCCCAGCGCGGCATTACTGAAGCTTTATAAATGTCGTATAAGTCCCAGTACTTAGATAAAGACTGTTTAAATCTTTGGCGTGTAGGTTGACCGATATGAACTAAGTGAACATATTCGTGCAAGCTTAATAATTGTTGCCAGCTACTAGAGTTTGAAATGATTGAATCTGACTGTGGAGGTGTGGCAAACAGCGCCATAATTGGTTTGTTACTAAATGGAATCGCGAATCCGTTAGAGTCATTGAAAGGGTCAAACACCACAACATCTACTTTGTCTTTTAGGCTTCTATTTTGATGTTGTTTGACTGTGTCCGCAGCAGCTTCCATGTCGTGTGCAGCAGAAATAGCCCAATCTCTATATTCTGCGGTGTAATGAATACGAAAACTGTCGGTTTCAAACACTGTCCACTTAGCTTCAGTAATGATATTTATTGCACTGTAGGCTGTACTTGTATAACCAAGGCCAAGCAGTAACCCCAAGGTTAATAGTGTGTTATTTAGAAATCTAAAGCCTAGTGTTTTTCTAGCTAGAGCTAGATAAGAAAAAGTAGAAGGGGTACTCATTAAAAGTCCTTTTAAAATCTTGAGGTTAGAGCAATATCCTATACCCTAAGTCATTGTATTTCAATTAACCGTTTTATTTACGTTCAGACAAATTTCCCGTAGTGTAAAGAAAATTATAATGCCGCCTAAAATCAACCTAAACAGGCTGATTTAGGTGTTGATTAAATATGCTTAAATTAAAACTAACCAAAGATGTGATTAAGATGAAAAGCCGATATATAAAAGTACTAGGTGAAATAATATGTAAAGGCTGGTGCAAGCTCACTTGGTTAGTTATTTGCTCGTTAAGCTGCATAACTTACGCAAATACAGCGACCAATTGGCATTTGGAAAAACAAAAAGATCACATTTATATTTATAGCCAAGATAAAGCGGGTTCTGATTTCTTACAAATAAAAGTGGAAGTAACTTTGGCAGCAAATATCGCTGACGTAGTTTCTGTCTTTGGTGATGGAAGTGAGTGTTTACAGTGGCAATCACGCTGCTTGTCATCAAAAGTAGTTAAAAAAGTGAATGA
>JAWUWS010000083.1:0-11718 GCA_034111705.1 Psychrosphaera sp. | reverse complement strand
GGTGCATGGTTTTTAAATCTGACTCCACTAGAATTTTAGAGGTTGGTTTAGACTCAAGACTGCAACTTGCAAAGCTAAATACCATAAAACTGATAGCTAGAATATGTAATATAGAACGTAAATTCATAATGACTCCAAAGCAGAAGTAGATTAACTATACCTATATAACCAGAGTTAGCAGATAAAAATTTCATGTACAGTGCAATAACACATAAAAAGTAAACGCTTATTAACCTCCAGTAACGCAATCGCCATTAAATTTGTACACTTATTTACAATTAATTTATTGAAATAAACATGTATTTTTATAATAGTTCTCTCACTGGTTAATCAGTAATTAAATATAACTTAATGGAATTAAATCAAATGAAAAAAACATTATTGGCTTTAGCATTAACGGTTGCCTCTTCATCATCTTTTGCAAACGAAATGTTCAATTTTGAAGGTGCCCAAAAAAGCGCAACGGCAGGTTACGCAAGTGTGGGCGATTACACAGGTGTTAAGTTCGGTGGGAGGCTTGATTTAACCTCAGGTCTTTATGCAGACATATCTTACTTTACAGTTAGTGCCGATGAAGTCTATGCAGATTACTCTTTTGAAATTGACTTTTCTCAATTAAAAGCAATTGCAGGTATGCACTTTCCTTCAAGTGAGCAATCTTATTGGTTGGTTGAAGGGGGCTTTGCTCATAAGTCTATCGAAGTTGGAAATTTTGATGATAGTGAAACTGATCTAGCATATAAGCTTGGTGCTGGTTGGGACTTTGGAAATAAATTATCTGTTGAAGGTTACCTAGCATCTGAAGGTGGTGATAGCTTTATTGGCGGTTTTGCTAAATACGAAGTGAATGAAAAGTTTGACGTAACGGTTGAGTATAACCTTGACGATGATGCTCACATGTTCATCATGGCTGCTTACAAGTTCTAGCCGTTAAGTTAATTGTGTTGTAAATATAAGCGCTTAGGTAATGTAAACTTAAGCGTTTTTTATTAGTTAAATAACGATTCCACAAAATTCACTTTAACGCTATTGCTTAAATGGTTATTCAATAGAATCCAACAAAAAGTAAATCTAAGCGTTATTAAAGTGTTTTAAATAAAACACTACAAACCTTAGGCGCCTTCTTATATATTCAACCAATCATCATGATTGGAACATTAATAATGGAAAAACCAGATAAACCAGCTCCAAATGAATGCTGTGGTGGAGGGAGTTGTTGCCCTTGTGTTTGGGATGATTACTTTGCAAAACTTAAGTGTTGGCAAGAAGAACAAGACTTGTCTGATGTAAAAAAGTTACCAACACCAGCAGATAAGAAGTAACCTCGCCCTAAGAGTGTTAAATCAATAACATGAGGCTCGGATTTTTAAAGCAATAACGTGAGAAGAGCAAAGTGGTAATGAGTGCAGCAGAAATAGACATTATTTATATGATGAATTTAATTGGTTGTGGCGTGTTTGCTATATCCGGTGCCATCATGGCATATAAACAAAAAATGGATGGCTTTGGTGTGTTGGTACTCGCTGCGGTTACGGCTATTGGCGGTGGTACAGTTCGTGACTTATTATTAGACGCACCAGTTTTTTGGTTAACTCAGCCCAGTTATATTTACGTGGTGATATTCGCCGCTGTGCTGGCGATTATTTGGTTAAATTACTCTGAAAGAATTCCAGCTAAAGCATTGGAAGTAGCCGATGCAATTGGACTTTCGTTATTTGTGGTGATGGGCACAAGCAAAGCATTAAGTTATGGCGTCTCTGATGTTACCGCGATTATCTTAGGGATGATGACAGGCTGCTTTGGTGGGATGATACGTGATGTGTTGGCCAATGAAGTGCCAATGATTTTGCAAAAAGAGCTATATGCCATCTGTTGCATTGTTGGTGCTAGTTTATATGTTCTTATCATTCCATTTTACGAAGAGTTAGCAATTATAAGTGCTTTCTTTACTGTGTTGCTTTTACGTTTAGCTGCGATTAAGTGGAAATGGCAACTACACGTATTCAAGTATTAAGCTTTAGGATTGGTTCAGGCTTGAGCTAATCTCCAGTCTTAAAAGGCAGGCGTGTTTCACAGGCTTGCATGTAATTCTTGTTATGTTGTTTTTCTTGTATACAAAAGTTTTCAATGGCTTGGTGAAAAGGCTCTAGCTCTATTTTGTGGTAAGAATAAGTCGTAATCGGTTTAAAGCCACGGGCTATTTTATGCTCACCTTGAGTGCCAGGGTTAAAAGTCTTTAGTTTGTTGTTAATACAATATTCAATGCCTTGGTAATAACAGGCTTCAAAATGTAGAATTTCGTGTTCTTGCATCTCTCCCCAATAACGGCCATATAAAGTATCGCTAGAGACAATGTACAAAGCCGCAGCAATAATTTCATCATCTTTAAAGCAAAACAGTATTTGTATTTTGTCTAACATAGTACGGCATATTTGTTTGAAAAAATCTAAGTTGAGATAACCAGTTTGTCTACGTTTGTAATAAGTAGATTGATAGCATTGGTAAAACGTTTCTAACTCCAAATCTGAAACTTTAGCACCAGAACGCCACTGTGTTGTGACTCCCGCATCGCGTATTTTTTTACGTTCTTTAATAATGTTTTTTCGTTTTCTTGCCATCATTAAAGACAAGTATTGATCAAAGTTAGTTAATAAACTGCCATCTTCATATTCGTTAAACCAATGGAACTGGTGTCCTTCACGCTCAATCCAGTTTTCGTTATTTTTATTTAGGCGAGTCTCTGGAAATATATAATGACTGCTGCTGATATTAAATTGCTCTGTTGCCAATTGTTTAATTTGACTAAATGCGTCTAATTCAGAAATGGATGTATTGGTCAGCCATTTAGAGCAAGGTATAGGAGAAAATGGCACGCCAGCGAGTAATTTAGGATAATAATCTAAACAGTTACGTTGATAAGCGTCAGCCCAAGCCCAATCAAATACATATTCACCATAAGAGTGAGTTTTTAAATAACTAATAAATAAACCAAACTGAGGTGTCGATTGCTCGTCGTTAATTGATGCTTGTTCTTTATATAAATTCTCTTTATATAGAAAGTAGTGCGGCATCCAACCAGAATTGCCGCCTATACAATGGGTTTGCTCTAATGCTAATAAAAACTCAAGACTAGTAAAGGGATTACTGGAACATGAAA
The DNA here is from genome assembly GCA_034111705.1 of Psychrosphaera sp. Taxonomy (GTDB): domain Bacteria; phylum Pseudomonadota; class Gammaproteobacteria; order Enterobacterales; family Alteromonadaceae; genus Psychrosphaera. The sequence continues at coordinate 8,561 of JAWUWS010000083.1, read as the reverse complement.
ATATTAAGTTTTGTAATTCAGTGGGGATGTCGGCCAAAGAATGAATTAATTGCCAGTTATTATTATTAGTCACGAGTCATCTTAATTAGTTGTTGAAATTGTGGTTTGCACGATGGAATTCCATGGTTAATAAGGTATGATTACTCACTTTGTTATTAAATGCCAATACCAAATAATCATTACTGAGAACGGTTATTTGAAATGTCATTTAAAACGGCTATTAAAAACAGATCATTAAATTACGGAAGTTAAGAAGAGTTTATGCAACTTGTAGTTACTAAATCTAATACCCTAAATGCTTTATCTTGGATTAAACAAGGGTGGCGTTTATTTACCCTGCAACCAGGGCCGTTCATGGCGATGAGTGCCATTATTATCGCGTTTACTTTTTTAGCTAATATCAATGCTATTTTTGGGGTTATTGTCGTTTTCATGATGCCATTTTTATCAGCAGGTTTTTACCAATGTGCATCAAGAGCAGACCAAGGTGAATCCATAACAGCCTCAGATATATTTTATTACTTTTCTCATCTTGCCACTCATAGAGTTTTTATCCGTTTAGCGTTTATCAGTATTGTTTTAAGTATTCCTAGTAGTCAATTAGCCCTTAATATTCAAGAGGCTTTATTGGCGGGTGAAATGTTTGATGTAACGAGCGCGATTTTGTTAGTCGTTTTGTTATGGTTAAACTTTATGTTGCTAGGTTTTACTATCCCCGCTGCGTGGATTGCCCCAGAAACAAGTGTATTAATCTTAATAAAACAAAGCTTTCATGCGTGTTGGGTTAATGCCATACCGTTAAGCTTGTATGGTTTGGTTTTATTTGTTTTGGCATTGATAAGCTCGCCAATCATTTTAGTCGGTTGGTTGATCATGTATGCCGTGAGTACACTATCATTTTACCAAATGTTTTTGTCTATCTATCAACCAGTACAAACGGTTGGGACTGAAGTGTCAGAAGCTCAAGATATCCAGTCTGAGACTGAAAGCTCTGAAGATACAAAAAATGACGGCGAAGATGAAAAAGACAAAGACAATGAAACCGTTTCAAAAAACAATACCCCTGATAACTGATCCTGCTAAGTTACGCGCTAGAGGGTTATATTGGCTTGGCAGACAAGAATACTCAATACATGACTTTCGAGTTAAGTTAGAGAAGGTTTGTGAAAATATTGAATTAACGGAAGCGTTAATTACGGATTTCGTCAGTCGAGATTGGTTAAACGAACAACGTTATCTAGAGGGCTTTGTCCGTAATAAGTTATCAATGGGATTGGGCTGTCAACGAATTGTACAAGAGTTAAAACAACACGGTTTGAAAAATGAAGTAACGACTCTATATATAGAGTCATTAGAAATCGATTGGTTTGAGCAAGCAAAGTCCACTTACGAACGAAAATTCGAGAATAAGCCAATGGATGTAAACCAATTAGGTAGAGACAAATTTTATAAAGAAAAAGCGAAACGTTATCGCTATATGTCGTATCGGGGATTTAGCCCCGATGAAATAAAGTATTCAATGGATAGCCAATCAAGCGATTGGTAACAGTGAATATGGTAAATAAATATTAGAACCTAGGTATTATTGTATGTATAACACGACGGCCGGTTTACGACAGGCATTTTTAGATTTTTTTGCAGATAAACAACATCAAATCGTAGCTTCAAGCTCTTTGGTTCCGGGTAATGATCCAACTTTGTTATTTACTAACGCAGGCATGGTACCTTTTAAAGATGTATTTCTAGGTGCCGAATCTCGCCCGTATACTCGCGCTACCTCTTCTCAGCGTTGTGTACGTGCTGGCGGTAAACACAATGACTTAGAAAATGTTGGTTATACCGCACGTCATCATACTTTCTTTGAAATGCTAGGTAACTTTAGTTTTGGTGATTACTTTAAACAAGACGCCATGAGCTTTGCGTGGGAGTTTTTAACTCAAGTATTAAAACTACCAGCAGAAAAATTATTGGTGACGGTTTATGAAAGTGACGACGAAGCGTTTGATTACTGGAATAAGGTTATTGGTGTTCCAGAGGAAAAGATTATTCGTATAGGTGATAAATCAGCAGACAAACAATACGAGTCTGATAATTTCTGGTCAATGGGGGACACTGGTCCATGTGGCCCATGTTCTGAAATATTTTATGATCACGGTGAACATATTTGGGGCGGTCCTCCGGGTTCTCCAGAAGAAGATGGCGACCGTTTTATAGAGATTTGGAACTTGGTATTTATGCAGTTCAATCGTACTGCCGATGGCGTTATGCACCCGTTACCAAAACCTTCTGTTGATACTGGTATGGGTATTGAGCGTATTTCTGCAATCATGCAAGGCGTACATTCAAATTATGAAATTGATATCTTCCAAAGCTTAATAAAGGCGGCCGCAACAATATTAAATGTAACGGACCTAGAAAATAAGTCGTTACGAGTAATTGCTGATCATATTCGCTCATGTTCATTTTTAATCGTTGATGGTGTTATGCCCTCAAATGAAGGCCGCGGTTATGTATTAAGACGCATAATTCGTCGTGCTATTCGTCACGCAAATAAATTAGGTGCTAACGACTTATTCTTCCATTTATTAGTGAAAACACTAGTACAAGAAATGGGTGAAGCCTTCCCTGAATTAGCTCAAAAACAAGCTGTTGTTGAAAAAATGTTACGCATTGAAGAAGTACAGTTTGCGAAAACATTAGAACGCGGATTAGCGTTATTAGAAAGCTCATTAGCCGATTTAAAAGGTACTGAAATACCAGGGGCGTTAGTATTTAAACTCTATGATACTTACGGATTTCCAGCTGACTTAACCGCTGATATTGCCCGTGAAAAAGAGTTAACCATTGATGAAGCTGCGTTTGCATCAGAAATGGCAGTGCAGCGGAAAATGTCGCAAGCGGCTTCGGGTTTTGGTGCGGATTATAACGACCAAGTTAAGTCTGAGCATGAGTCGGTATTTAAAGGTTATGACAACTTAGAATATTCAGCCACCGTTATTGAGTTATTTAAAAATGGTGAATCGGTAACTGAATTAAGTGACGGGGAAGAAGGTATTGTTATTTTAGACAATACACCTTTTTATGCAGAATCTGGTGGTCAGTCAGGCGACCACGGTGTACTGGATAATGATGTTGCTCAATTTACTGTTACAGACACACAAAAAGTCGGTAGCGCTATCGGCCATTACGGTAAAATCATTGGTTCATTAACGGTTAACGCTCGTGTTAAAGCGCAAATAGACTTAGCACGCCGTGATGCAATCAAGCAAAACCACTCAGCTACGCATTTATTACACGCGGCATTACGCGCTGTATTAGGTGACCATGTTGGTCAAAAAGGTTCGTTGGTTGAAGCTGACAAGTTCCGTTTTGATTTCTCACATTACGAAGGTGTAACAACAGAGCAGTTACAGCAAGCCGAACGTTTGGTGAATGAACAAATCCAACAAAACCATAATTTAACCACAGATTTAATGCAAATTGATGCAGCCAAAGAAAAAGGCGCAATGGCATTGTTTGGCGAAAAGTACGACGATGAAGTACGTGTTGTTAGCATGGGACCGTTTTCAATTGAGTTATGTGGCGGTACACATGTATCGCGAACAGGTGACATTGGCTTATGTAAAATAATATCAGAAGCGGGTATTGCTGCTGGCGTTCGTCGTCTTGAAGCGGTTACTGGCATGGCGGCTATTGGATATTTACATGCAACTGAAAATACCATCAACACAGCAGCGAGTTTGTTAAAAGGTGAAGCCAACTCACTAGTTGAAAAAGTAGAACAATCGTTAACTAAGAATAAAACGCTAGAAAAAGAACTGCGTCAGTTAAAAGATAAAATGGCGAGCCAACAAGGTAGTGACTTAACTAAACAAGTTACTGAAATTGCGGGTGTAAAATGTTTAATCGCAAACCTTGAAGGCGCAGATCCTAAATCGTTACGCGGCATGATTGATGAGCTTAAAAACAAACTAGGTTCAGTTGTTATCATGTTAGCGGCGGTGAATGACGACAAAGTAAGCTTAATTGCAGGTGTTACCAAGGATTTAATTGGTAAAGTTAAAGCGGGTGACTTGGTTAATCATGTTGCCTCACAGGTTGGTGGTAAAGGTGGTGGTCGTCCTGATATGGCGCAAGCTGGTGGAACTCAACCTGAAAATCTTGATGTTGCATTAACGTCGGTAACTGCATTCTTAAATGAGAAATTAGCTTAGTGTTCACTCATTTGACTCACAATCTCAGTGATTGTGTAACTGATAAATAAAGTGTTAAAAATGCCGTTTCTATTTATAGATGCGGCATTTTTATCTTTACTTTATTGTCCTTCAACTTATTTACCTTGTATTCGTGGTTAACCTATATTAATTATAATCTTGTATTCGCTATTCACCTTATATCTCATGGAGTTTGTTTAATTGAAAAAAACAAAAATAAATAACCTTACATCCATACAGTCTGTATTTTTCGGACTGCTTTTACTATTAGGCTTATTACAGCCAAATATAGCGGTTGCACAAGATGCCAATCAACTCTTTACTACCTTTAGTCCAGCGTTGGTTCAAATAAAATCTATTAATATAGAATCAGGACAGAAGTCATCAATAGGTACTGGTTTTTTTATTTCCAAAGATGGCGATTTAGTGACTAACTACCATGTTATTTCTAGTTATGTGCAGTCCCCAGCACAATACAAATTAGAGTATGTAGATAATCAAGAACGCACAAATAGCGTGACTGTCATCGCTGTTGATGTCATTAACGACTTAGCTTTGTTATCAAGTAATAGTAAAAGTGATGTGTTCTTTAACTTGTCGGAACAAGTACCAAAGAAAGGCGCTGATTTATTTGCTTTAGGTAACCCACATGATTTGGGAATGATTGTTGTCCCGGGAACATATAACGGCGTTCAGGTAAAAAACTTTTATCAGAGAGTACATTTCACTGGTTCAATCAATCCAGGCATGTCTGGAGGTCCAACAGTAGATCAAGGAGGAAATGTAGTTGGCATTAATGTGGCAACTGCAGGTAATCAAATTGGATTTTTGGTTCCAGTAGAACGCCTTTGGTCATTAGTAAATAAGCATAAAACCACAGACGTCAGCTTAAAAACAAGCGACGAGTTAGCCCCTCAAAAAGCGCCTGATTTAATAGCCAGCATTCGTGAACAGTTGGTTACGAATCAAACCGCGTTATATCAAGAATTATTACAAAACTCTTGGCCTAGCAGCACATTAGGCGGAGCTCAGGTTCCAAAAGAAATGTCTAAGTTTATGCCATGCTGGGGGGATTCAAACCAAGATAAAGAAAAGAAACAATACAATCAAGCTACTTCAAATTGCCGTTTGGACGAGAGTATTTATATCAGCGACTCATTACGAACAGGATTTGCGCAAATTGGATTTAACTGGATAGAAAGTGACAAGTTAAATGAAATGCAATTAAGTCATTTATACATGTTAAATGTAAATGGCCGATACGGAAGAAACAACGCAGGCAATGAAGATGTAACTAATTTTCATTGCAATGAAAGTATAGTGAATAATGTTGCCGGGGATGTAGTGAAAGGCATGACATGCATTAGAGCGTATAGAAAGTACCAAGGATTATTTGATGTAAGGTTTCACTCTTTATTGCTGAAAAAAGATAACCAAACATTAATTGGTAAGTACTTTTTACAAGGTGTGACTAAAAAAACTGCCGATGCCTTTTATATTAAACTTATGGAGAATGTTCAATGGAAGTAATTATTGAGTTGATCAGTCGAAATAACAAAGTACAAAGCCTGCATAAATTGTCGGGCGACACAATAACGATAGGCCGAGCGTATGATAATGACTTGGTGTTACAAGAAGAGCATACAAGTCCTTACCATGTGGAAATTATTCAATCAGAATCAGGCGGTTTATTATTAATTGACCAAGACTCGATTAATGGCATACGGGATCGTAAAAATAAAAAATTAGACTCTCAGGTCTCTTTAAATTCTGGTGATGTAGTCACAATTGGCAAACACTTAATTCGAGTGATTTTACCTAATCACCCAGTGGAGAATGCTAAGCGATTAAATATTTTTGAAGACATCACAAGACATCTTAATCAGTGGTATTTAGCTTTGTTTTCGGCATTTTTATTTTTCATTAGTATGCTGATTAAGTCCTACTTTACTTCAGTTACTGAAATTATATGGAGCAAACAATTTGCTACAGCCTTGCTTGTAACCATTGCATTAATGTTAGTGCCGCTATTAATTTCTTTATCTGCAAGAGTGTTTAAAAAAGAGGTTAAGTTTTTTACCGCGATTGTATTTAGTTTTGCCATGTTTGTCGCTTGGCAGTGCACCACAGCGGTTGGTCAGGTTATTTTATTTAATTGGGGTAATACCGGACTGGTTGTTTTGGGCGCAGACGTGATTGAATTTGTATTAATGGTGACTTTCTTTTGGGGATGTTTTTACTTAGCCAGTAATATGAATTTGAAGCGTATTTCAATTGTTTCTAGTTTGTTAGTGATATCGATAGCATCGTTATTTCACTTTAGCGCTCAAGATAATGGCAAAGTTCAATTATATCCAATGCATTATGCGGTTGTATTGCCTTCAGGTATGTTGGTTAGTAGACCCATTTCAACTGCAGAATATATAGAAAGCACAGATGAGTTATTTGACTCAGCGTTAAAAGAAGCCGAGAAAAGAAATAAAGATGCCGATGAGCAGCAGTAGCAAAGTAAGCAATGAAGATACGAGCATAAGCTCGGATGCTATCTCAGATATAAAAAGCTCTGATATTAAGAGCACCCCAAGTTTTAAAAATAACTCAGTGAGAGTATTAAGAGACTTTCAACGTCAATTCTCTACCCGAGAATTTAAAGCTCGTGGGTATTTATTAAAGCGTTGTGAGTCTTGTTTATTAGCAGAAAGTAAGTGTGTATGTGGTTTAGTACCCCAGCTTGAATCCTCAATTGGTGTGTGCATGTTGATGTATCACGCTGAGTATTATAAACCGTCTAATACGGGTCAATTAATTTGCGATGTGATCAAAGACAATCATGCATTTCGTTGGCAAAGAACAGAATTAGAACCGGTATTACAGCAATTATTAACTGACTCAACTTGGTATCCCATTATTATTTTTCCGCACGATAATGTGGAAGTAGAGCGCCAAATACAACAGGTACCAAAAGCGCTTGAGTTAAAGGGAAAACGTCCACTGCTTATTTTCTTAGATGGGACTTGGCGTCAAGCTAAAAAGATGTTTGTAAAGTCGCCTTATCTATCCCAAATACCAGTACTGCAAGTGTCTAATATTGCTAAAGGTAATTACCAGCTGAGAGAGGCGTATCACGATCATCATTTAAGTACAGTGGAAGTTGCCGCTGAAATATTCAAACAAGTAGGTGAGGATGAGATTGCAGATAATTTAAATCATTTGTTTGATGTGTTTAAACAAGGATATAAAGAATTTAAACGTTAATTGTGGCCTATTGTATTTAAATTGTAACGAACTGTTCCAAGCGTTGACTTTAATGTAACAATCCGTAACCTGTTAGGGTCTTTTTAACAGCAAGTCATGCGTACAAATACACTGTTAAAAGTTAAAATAATAATATTGGTAATTGCCGAACTTAAAGACGCAATTGTCTAAATCATTTTTTGGAATTAACATGAAAAAAATTAATGTCATTGCAACAAGTGTTGCCCTTAGCATTGGTGTACTGTCGTTAGCGGCATGTTCACCAAAGCAAGATACCCATGTAGAGCAAGCTGAAGTTAAAGCATTAACTTCAGGTATTACACTGGAAAATATGGATGAAAAATATAAAGCAGTAGATAACTTTTACCGTCATACCAATGGTAAATGGTTAGACACTACTGAAATTCCGAGTGATAAATCTAATTATGGTTCTTTTAGTAAGTTATATGACGATTCTCAAGAAAACCTTAAAACTATAATTGAGCGCTCATCTACGGCAAAAAACAACAAGCCTGGTTCTGACGAGCAAAAGTTAGGTGACTTCTACAATTCATTTATGGATGAGTCTCAAGCTGAAGATAAAGGCTTTGCTCCGTTAGAAGGTTTGGTTGCTAAAATCAACTCAGTAGAAACTCATAATGATATAGCATCTTTAATTGGCGGCTTATATGGCGCAGGTGTAAGTGGTCCTTTAGGTTGGTATGTAAATAACGACGCAAAAAAATCTGACCAATATGCTGTGTATGTTGTGCAATCAGGTCTAGGTTTACCAGATCGTGATTACTATTTAAAAGATGACGAAAAATCAAAAGCTAATCGTGCAGCATACGTGAGTTATATCACTGATATGTTAACCATGGATGGTTCTTATGATGCAGCTGTTGCAGCTTCTCGTATTTTAGCGCTTGAAACTCAAATCGCTGAAAAACAGTGGTCTCGTGTAGAAAGCCGTGACGCGAATAAACGTTACAACAAATACAGCACAGAAGAGTTTACAAAATATATGGGTGACTTCCCTTGGGAAGTATACGCAAAAGCAACAGGTCTAGATAAAGTAGATAGCGTAATTGCCTCGCAAAACACTTACTTAAA
>JAWUWS010000082.1:0-8538 GCA_034111705.1 Psychrosphaera sp. | reverse complement strand
TATTTTCTAAGATGAAATCCACAGCGGTATTAATTAATGTAGCCAGAGGTGAGCATGTGGTTGATGAAGACTTAATAGCCGCTCTAACACCTACTAACGAACAAGCCCATCACCTACAAACACAGCAGCAAATAGACTTTGCGTACTTAGATGTATTCAGGCAAGAGCCTTTACCAGAACAACACCCGTTTTGGCAGTCAGAACAAATCCAAATAACCCCACATATTTCAGCAGTAACTAATGTAGAAACGGCGGTAAGCCAGATAGTTGAGAATTACTTTTTGCAAAAACAAAAAAAAGACATAATAAATCAGATAGATAAAAGCTCTGAATATTAGTGCGCTAGCTTAATACAAAGAGACAATTTAGTAGTTAATTCGTTAATTCGTTAATAAGAGGTGATAGGAACTTCTGGTATTTTTCCCACAAATTAACCGAACTTGTATAAATCGGTTGGCGTACTTGGTAAGCACTTGCGGTCTTTACAACGCCTTTACTTTTATCAAAATTAAGACATTCTTCTTGCCATTCTAGATCACAGGTTTCTATTAACTTTCTTATTTCTTTATCTGGATTTGAAACCAGAGTTTCATAACATACATCATAAATAGTATCTGGGAATGTCTGATGCCAATGCTTCATTAGTTGTTGGTAGAGTTTATGGTATTGACCTAATGTTTTTAAGTTATAAGCAAAGCGGTAATTGTCTGTAGTGAAATTTTGTTTAAAAATAGAAAAACAATTATCTTTTGCATCTCTTACACAGTGAATGATTTTAGCGTTAGGGAATACTATTTTGATTAACCCAATTAAGAGCATATTGAAAGGTAACTTATCAGTAATACGATCGTGAGAATTACTCAATAATTCAATTTGTTTTAAATATGTTTTAGCAATAGCATCAAATTTGTTTTTATCGTATTCACTAAGTTGTTTAAATAAAAACTCAGTAGTTTCATCTAGGAAGAGGCTAGTGCCTAACCTAAACATATAATCTAATTCACCTGCGGCATATACTTTAGTATGTGTAGCAATGATCTTCTCTACTAAACTGGTTCCAGAACGAGGCATACCAACAATAAATATGGGTTTACAAGAGGCTTGGGATTTAATGTTTAAATTGGCAATGTCATGCTGATTAAAACTTTTAATTATGCTCTCAATAAATAGCTTGTCAGGCTCAATACTGTAATTGTATCGTTCAAATTTAAGATTATTACCTTCACTTAGGTATTTGAATGATTGGGAATAATCTTCCAAATCCTCAAATGCTTTTGCTAAAGCAAATGATAATTGAATTTTACTTTCAACGGGGATGTTACGGCTTTGGTATTGCTGCAACATTAAAGTTATATGAAGATCAGTTTTATCTAGGTATTTATGAATTGAAGCATAAGTGAAATGAGCTTGTGAATAGTCAGGGCGTAATGTCATCACTTTTTTATACGTTAATGCTGCTTCTTCAAATTCACCTTGGGATTTTAATATATTACCAAGAGTATACAAAGCTGGAACGTTGTTAGGATCCTTGCTAACTAATTGATTAAATATTGACTTAGCTTGAGCCAAATCACCTTTAAACATTAATATTTGGCCAAGGTAATCTTGGGCTTGAATGAAATCAGGTTTTAATGAGATAACTTTTCTACAATATTTTTCACCTTCATCTAATTTACCAATCTGGACTAGAGAAAAACTTAAACTTAAATAAGCTTGATAAAAATTAGGGTCTTCCTTAATCGTTTTTTTATAAAATTCAATGGCTGTAGGGAAGTCTCTAACATTTTTATAAAGATCAGCTAAAAGAATTAAAGCGTTTATAAATGTAGGAGCAAAATTTAATACGAACTCACAAAGCTGCTTAGCTTCGTTATGGCGTTTACTTGTAGCGCAAATTATTGCCAGTTGGGTATAAATAAAAGGTTCCTTTACTCTCTCTGATATTAATTTCCTGTAGATAAGCTCTGCAGATTTTAAATCACTATTATTATGAGCGTTAATTGCTTTATTTAAAGACGCTTTCTGGTTTGGTGTCATAACGTACATTAGAGAGGTATTTTTTCCATTATTTTTCATCAACAAATAAACCTATGTTTTCTAAATTTTGTTTATAGTTTCCCCACCGCCCTGAAGACTTTTTATATAAAGGTTGTCTAACTTGCCAAACACTTGCCGTTTTTACTTGGTTTTTAACTGTGTGGAAGTTCAAACAATTATCTTCCCACTCCAGTTTAGTAAAGTTAAGTAATTCTTTAATGTTACTTTCTGGAGAATCGATTAAATCATCATAATTAAACTCGTAGATAGGATCATTAAATAATGTTTGCCAATGGTCCATTAGTTTTTCTTGCTGCTTATAAAAGTGAATAATGTTTTTTAACTCAGTTGAATATGGCATCGTAGGACCTAGGCGCAAAAAATATACTGATAAGCAGTTATCTAATATATCCCGTTTGGTCCAAATGATTTTAGCGTTTGGTATTAATGCTTTAATCAAGCCTAAGTATAAAAAGTTATCGGGTCTTTTATCCGTTAATTGAAAGGTATTTGGTTGTGAATTAGTAATTTCATTCATATATTTTTTTAGTAATTCATCTTTATCGTCGTTTAACTTTTCTAAAACATTATTTGGGTAATTGGGGTATGAAGTGGTCACGGTACGATGAAAGAATTCTTGTTCTCCACCAACACTCACTTGAGAATGTCCCGCTAATATCTGTTCACAGAGAGTTGAACCAGAACGAAACATCCCACAAATAAATATTGGTGGTAAATCAAACTTTGTCGATTCTGGAGCTTCGAAGCTCCCAAACCAATCTTTATTAAATGTGGTAATGATATTATTGATATGTGCTTCATAGGCACGAGGGTCATAACTCGGTAAGGTTTTTTTATTAAAATTATTGGCGTTTTGATAATAATTAAATGCTAAAGAATACTCTTTACAATCATCATAGGCTTTCCCTAGTGCATAGCTAAGATCTATTTTATCAACATCTTGTAGTTTATTTGAGTCAAGAACTGTTTTTATTTGGCAAATTAAATCATCATTTGAGTTTTTGATTTGGTAAATGTCAGCTTGTCTTGCTAGTGCATTATAATTTTGTGGGTTTTTGTTAAAAGCTAATTTAAATAATGCTAAAGCCTTCTCTTTATTTCCCATTTGTTCATAAATATTGGCTAAGTTATAAAGTAATGAATCTTGATTTGGGTATTTATTAATTGCTGAAGTTAATATGTTAATCGCTTTATCTGGCTCTGATAAATGTTCACTATAAATAACTGCAATATTTAAATAAACCTCATAATCTTGGTCAATGCCTATTTTTAATGCGCGATTATAAAATGTAATAGCCTGATTAAATTCGCCTGTTAATTTTAAATAGTAAGCACAGTTGTACTGTACAGTTGGGTTGTTTGGTTGTTTTTCTGCTAATTTTAAATAAAAAGATGATACATCCGTCCACCTTTTTTGAATACAGTATATATCCACTAATAGCTTAATATAGTTATCATTTAGTGGTTGATGGTTGAGTAATAAAAGTAAATGTTTTTCGGCTAAATTATAATTTTTATTAGAAAGTGCAAATCTTACAAATAATTGATGAGCTTGATAATCTTTAGGGTTGTTTTTTAGGATAGCCTCAAGCATTTCTTTCGCATCAGTAATTTGATTTGTTTTTAATAAATGAAGAATATTAGAAATTGTAGGTTTTAAATTCATGTGATTTATCAAGCATGTCGTTAGATATGTTTTTTATTATATTTAAAATAAAAAAAAGCGGCTCGCTTTGCAGTGAGCCGCTTAAATTAATTTACTAAATTATCTTAGAAATTAAATGAAACTGAAGCGTGAAGGTAACGACCTAATTGGTCGTAAAATGCACCAGTATCAAGAGTGTTTCCTGGTATTACAGGTTCTACATCTAAAATGTTATTAACACCTAAACGTGTAGAAACAGTCTCAGAAATTGTATAGCGTAAGCTTACATCAATGTAACTTTGGCTGCTGATTGCTTTACCAGCTATAACATCATTACTTGCAAGTGGCTCACCAGTAACTTCGTCATATTCGTAAGCATCATTTTCAACTTCACCAAGGAAACGCCATTTAGCCGTTAAGCCAAGGTCTCCAAGATTATAATTAGCCGTTAATACATGTCTCCAATTTGGTTGAGGGAAACAAGACTCACTAATTGCTCCTGCACAATCATAAATCGCTGCATCATCACCTGGTAATGGTTCATACTCTTTTGAACTCATGTATGTGCCAAGTAAATTAAGAGTAAACGGATTACCAGCTAATTCTGTCTTATAAGATGCACTTACATCAACACCTTCCCAAAAGCGGCTTGCAAGGTTAATGTTAGTTAAAGTGATGTAACCTTCTTGGCCAGTCCAAAGACTACCACCTGCATTACGAGTGATGTTATCACAGTATGCAGCGTTACCTGTTGTAGCACATTGCTCTAATGTCACACTTGCAGAAACAGTCCCGATTACGTCATCAATACTAATTGACCAATAATCAACAGAGAAGTCTATTTCATCACCAATCTGACCAACAACACCAAATGAAATTGTATCTGCAATTTCTGGAGCTAAGTCAGGGTTACCACCATAATATCCATTGTATTGTCCAGCTGGACTTGTAACAACATTACCATACTGAGCTGCTGTTACACCTGTATTAGCACATTCTGCAGCAGTAAAGTCTGGAGTTGCCCCAGCACAAGGATCTGAACCTGTCCATAAGCCAAGGCTTTGGCTAGCAAACATTTCACCAATGTTTGGTGAACGTGCGGCTCTGTTGTAGTTAGCGCGTATTTTCCAACCTTCAACAGGTGTCCAATCCATAGCTATTTTGTACGTAGGGTTAGAACCAGTAGTATCATAATCAGAATAACGATAGCCTAATTCAAAGAATAGAGCTTCAGCAAATGGCGCATCTTCAAGCACAGGTAAACTTACCTCACCATATAGTTCTGAAACTGTATAACCACCAGTTAGGCCATGAGTTGGACCACCTTGGCCTAGTAATAACCCTTTATCATATACTTCATCTACAATACGTTCGTATTGCTCATCTCTATACTCAGCACCAACTACTAATGCTACTGGTGAATCAGCACCAGGCAAAGTAAAGTCAAGCTCACCTGAAACAAAACCACTTAAAATGATTTGGTCTGAGAATTGAGCCATTGCAGCAGTACCCGTTAATAGGCTTGCCGCTTCATTTGTAATGCCTTCATAAGTAAATACTTCATAAGGTACACAATCAGAATCATCAGCACAACTTTCACCGTTAGCACTTAGAGCTGTCGTTATACGAGGAGCATAAAAGTCATTGATATATAGGTTACTTACAGTCGTAGACCCAACTTGTAAGCTTGCATCATAATACCAATCATCGTTAATCTCACCTTCAGCACCTAATACGATGCGGAATGAATCATGTTGAATGATGCTCGCTCTAGCACCACCTTCAGTGTTACGTTTACCGATGTAAGTTGCGAATTGATCACCGCTAGCTAAACCAAATTCATCTGTTAAGTAATCACGTTGTAAATCACTTAATAATTCACTGTCATAATCAATAATATATTCTTCATTAAAGAATGTACCAGATTCAGCAATTTGACCTTTAGTTTGGTCACGCATATACATAAATTCAACGTATGGCTGGAAATGATCATTAACTTCATAGTCTACAAATGCACCAAGAGAGTATCTTTCATCCGGGCGCATAAAAAAGTTAACTGGATTATAGTTATATAAGTTGCCTACAGAATCTTGGAAGTTACTATCTTCTGTTAGTGTCAAGTAACCATAATTACCCCAGTCAAAAGCACCAGCAGCGTTAAGAGGTGCTAAATAAAAGTTAGGAACTACTGCATTACCAGAACCACCACACGAAGTAGCTGATGCATTCAATGCACAAGACGTATAATCACGAGCTCCAAATTTCAACTCGTCATTGCGTTTCCATGTAGCATAAGCAACAGCGTGACCTTTACCGTCAGCAAAGTCACCACCGGCAGTAAACTCTAGACCATAATGCTTACCATCAATGCCAGTTTGTCCTTCTGGATACTCAAAACCTTTCTCATCCATTAAACCTTGGATGTAACTATTATCATTATTATGTTGATAACCGCCTGCACTTACATCTACCTTGAAACCTTCAAAGTCTTCGTTCATAACAAAGTTAACAACACCAGCAACAGCATCTGCACCATATACAGATGAAGCACCACCAGTCATAACTTCAACTCGTTTAACTAAAGCGCCTGGGATGCTATTAACGTCAGCTGAACTAGCTGAACCACCACCTGGTTGCATGCGGCGACCATTAATTAACACAAGCGTACGGTGACTACCTAAACCACGCATGTCGACAGTACCACGACCTGATGCTCCATTAGATTGGAATACGGTAGAAGATGCTTCAATCTGAGGTAATGTATTTAACATGTCTTCAATACGAGTTAGACCTGATACTTCAATGTCTTCTGCAGTCGTGATTTGAATTGGAGTAGATGTTTCTAAATCTGCTCGTTTAATACGAGAGCCCGTAACCGCGATTTTTTCAATCGGCTTAGCTTCACCTTCATCTTCAGCAGCTAAAACTTGCGTATTAACACCTAAAGCAGAAACTACTGCAACAGCAGCAATACTACGTTTAAAATTTTTCATGTGATTTGTTCCTGGAATAATTATTGTTTTTAAGTTTAAGTCATTTGGCCATAATTAGACTTTTATGATCTTGCTTAAACCTCACACACATAATAAGCGTAATAAAATGTATATTTCAACATATTTTTTTACAATTGTTATTCTTTGCTCTAATTAATATGAACTTGTCGGGGAATGTAGTGTCTGCAAGGTTTTTGCGGTTAAAATATCAACAAGTCAATACATGTTGAGTTGAAATAACGTGGTGTTATTCCTTGATTTGTAAATTATTATGTACGCACGCGAGGGGCGTTGAACTTTTATAGTTTAGCTTTTCTTATCTGAAGTCGTACCACTAATTAGTTATTTTTATGTTAAATGGCGTGGTAGTGGTTTACCTATTCCTTTCATAATGGATGTGTAGTCATACAGGTTGCTATTTCACTGGTATCAGCTTAGATATCTTTGTTTTACAGCTGTTGGCATTAATTGGATGAACTGGGCTTTTAATCCATTTAATGCATTAAAAAATGGCGTTACAGACATGTTTTCCATATCTTCCAGTGCAAATGCAATTGCTTCAATGCTGGATAATCCCTGCTCAACACTGGATTTACGGATCCCATAGTCGGTTTTTCTTTCTTTATTTAACGTTAAATTTGGTATGTTTTTTAACCAATTGTTACATAGATGAATTTTTTTCGCTTTTCTCCATGTACCATCAAGCACAATTAATACATTTTTTTTCACTATTTCGTCATTTACATTCAAATTTGCTGATGAATATTCCTCCCACGTTTTAGCGTTTTCGGATGGGTATAATAAATAGTAGTTGGTATTGGGCTGGTTCAACAGTGATTTTACTTCAATAAAGTCGTCTTCATTTTCACCCACGAACACTTGAATATTATCGGTTAATAAGGAAAGTACCCGAACGGTATTCTTTTTATTATTTACCTCAGAAGGGTGCTGCAATACTAAAATTTGGGTTTTATGTTTAACAGGCGTA
This sequence comes from Psychrosphaera sp., assembly GCA_034111705.1. Classification (GTDB taxonomy): domain Bacteria; phylum Pseudomonadota; class Gammaproteobacteria; order Enterobacterales; family Alteromonadaceae; genus Psychrosphaera. The sequence goes on along the minus strand of JAWUWS010000082.1, from coordinate 854 downwards.
ATAAAACGACATAAACATGTCTTTATTGGGTAATTACAGTTAGCGCATATTTCTCTTGCCATGGTTATAGCTTATTAAACGCGTCAACGGCTAAGTTTTCAATGTTACCGTTATTCATAGCAATACTGTCTTCTAATCTAAAGCCGCCATACGGCTTAAACTGTTCGAGTCTATTCCAATTAAAGTCACTATTGCCTTTAACGGTTTCTAATAATTGATTTATGAAGTAAATACCAGGCTCAACCGTGAATACGGTTTGTTTTTCCATTTTACGTAATAGGCGTAAATATGGGTAGCGAGGATCTTTATTAAGTAGATTCCCGCTTTTATTAGCAAAGTGTCCACCCACATCATGAACTTGAGTGCCAATGTAGTGCCCAACACCGCAAGGGAAGAATAACTGACTGTAACCTTTGTCGTAGGTTTGCTGTGGATTGCACTTAACAATATCAAACTCTGATAACAGCTTAGCTATGCGTTTATGTGCGGAATCATGGAAGGAGAAATATTCTTTGTCTACTTCAATTTCAGACAACAAGTCAAAGTACTCAACTTGGTAAGCGTCGAACATCTGCTGGAATTCATTATTTCCGTTTAAATTGGTCCCGTTTAAATAGGTTCGGCTTATATCTGCATTGTAGCCATTGTACTCAGCGCCAGCATCAATTAAGAAAGACAAACGCTCAGCTGGTTGAGTTATTTGATAATTATCATAATGCAGTACGGATGCATTATGGTTAAATGCAATTATATTGTTATACGGCAGTTCAAACTCTCTCACACCAAGCGATGCTAAATAAGCTTGGTGTATTTCTAACTCTGTTTTGCCTGCATAAAAAGCGTCTTTTGCAACT
>JAWUWS010000081.1:0-8017 GCA_034111705.1 Psychrosphaera sp. | reverse complement strand
GCGCGATAATTGCGCAAAATTTATTTGATGTACGACTGCATGGATGCAGGAGGTAGAGCGACTCAGGAGACAAAGCCGAGAATAACTATATCGACACAAATTTTGCTTATTCTCACACCTCTAACATAGCTCTGAACTAATCAATTCATTAATACAATTGGTATAACTTAAAGACAAATTGCCTCCAACACTCAATGAGTTTACAACTTTATTTAAACAGATTAGCACTATACTAATTGATAGAGTGTTTAGGTGGTCGAATTAATGCTAAATATAGAAGCAATCTGCGTTAAAAGATGTGTGCCTTTTTCTGTATGCAACCAAATTAATCCAACTAGGTTCAACAGTATACTTATCCCAAAAACACGTTTAAACGTTTGTTTACTCGACTTATGCCGCAAGATTCTCTGAGCCCAATAAGCACCAGGCCAACCGCCAATAAAAGAAAGGAAATGCAATGTGCTTTCTGATGTTCTCCAGCGACCATTTTTAGCTGCGGATTTATCAATCGCGTAAGCCATAAAAGTAATACAACTGAATAAAAGATATACCCCGACAATAATTGCAGGTAACTTTTCAAATAATGTAGATACCACCAAGCCAATACAAAAAATACAAATAGCAAACATACCTAAGCCACTTTCCTTTTTTGTTTTGTGTTTTATATTACGAATAGTATGTGGAAGTGTCGTTTTTTTATTTGAAGTTTTAACATCAGTAGAAAACTTAATATTTTCAGCTTTGTAACGGTCATTATTATCATAGACTAACTCATAGATAATAAAGTCACCATTAACTGGCCTGCGGGTACGAGGATTAAACGCTTTTACATGAACAAAAGCTCGCTCGCCACCACCATTAGGTTCAACAAAACCATATCCTTTGTCATCATTCCAATTAAGCACTTTCCCTTGCAACTTCATATGTTCTCTTAAACCTGATGGCTAGCGTAGCATTACGTTAACTTTTAGTTATTTATAAAACGCTTCAACGGTGCCTTTAACTGTGATTAAAAGAGGTTGGCCTCTACGGTCTAGTGCTTTAGCTGAAGCAACTTTAACCCAACCTTCGCTGATGCAATATTCTTCAACATCGTTACGCTCTTTGCCGTTTACTCGAATGCCAATATTGTGTTCAAACACTTCTTTAACATGATGTGGGCTACGTGGATTTATAGATAGACGATCTGGCAAAGCCGGTTGAGATGGAGCCTGTGGAGTGGTTGTGTCGTTCATGATTGATTCTAAATTAAATTAAAAGTGCGCTATTGTAGACAATATAAAGGAAGGGCTCAACAACTGAGGTTTAATTTGTATTATACGGCTCCCCGTACCTCATTAATACAGAAGTGACATCGCCACTTATAGATACCGTAACAATATAAAGTCGGTCAAATTCTTTGCCATCATCTATTGCTGATTTAGCATCACCGCCTAATAGTTTAACCAGTTCTGGTGTGGTATTACTGTGCCCCACGATTAAATGAATGCCACCTTGAGCTATTAATTTTTCAGCTACCCCTACAAGATCTCTTGGGTCATAAATCTTAATCTCTACACCAAATCGCTTAGCACTTGGAGTTGCCGTTTCTCGTGTTCTTATGTAGTTTGAGCTATGTACATATTCTATATTCGTATCTTGTAAGGTATTGGCTAGCTCTAGCGCCCTTTTTACCCCTGAGCCTGACAAACCAGGGTCTTTAGCAGAATCAACTTTCTCCGCATGTCTTACTAAAAACACCACTAAAGGTGCTTGTTTCATAATTGAACTTTCATTAGTAGAGTCAGTGTCTACTAATGAGCTATGAGTAAACGGGCTGAACGAAATAAAAAATAAAACAATAAAGGTTACATATACATTCATATAGGTCACAGTGTAAGTAAAGTAGATTTAACGTAAACATTAACAGACTAGAAGATGTGTATCGACTACTTTAAAGTAGTACACTTATATTTACTGGAAATAATGTTAAGAATAAAAATACTAGGAGGAAAAGTTAATCTGTGAAAAAAGTACGCTTGTCTCAAGACGAAAATTTATCTATTAAAATCAGCCACCAATTATTGCCACAGGCACTACAACGTATTGATCTGTATTTTTCACTGCCTGTAGAAATGGGCATAAGTCCAGACACCTTAAATGCTGAAAGTTACTTTCTCAGTAATATAAAAAGCCACAGTGCGTATTATTCAGATCAACTCCATTTGCCGTTAGTGCGAAGCCGCTTTATAAGTAAGCGCTTTGAAGAAGAAAATAAAGATGAACAAAGTGACTACCGGTTAAACTTGAACTTATATTCTTACCAGCTGAAAATAGCCCTTGATGCCGATATAAAACAAACCTTAAAACTCAAAAATGCAGAACAGTTTTATCCAGCAGCAGTAGTACTCTCAGAACAAATATCTGGTTTAGTTAAAAAGTTGCGTCGTTATACACCAGCAGATAGCCAGTTAAATTCGTTTTTTGAAAATGCCGATAATTTTTTGAGCTGGCATATAGAACAGTCCTTTTTAAAGCTGTTATCAAGAGGGCCAAAAAGTAGCGAATTTGCTACCGAAAGAGAGTTTTTACTGGCTTTTTGCCGTGAAGAAAACACCTACCGCGCAGAGCGTAAATACAATTCTCAAGTCACTCTTGACGACCCTAATCGTATCACTAACAAAATGAGATTATTACAACGCTTAATTGAGTACGGCGTTGTATTCAAAAAGAAAACTCGTTATTTAGACACCAACTTAAAACGTTTAGTCAGAGGCAGTGTCACTGCAGTTATCATGGCTTTTGTTATGGTGTTAGTGCTTAATGCTCGCTCAAGTTTTACCGAAGTCACCGTTGCGTTAATTGCTTTTTTAGGTGTGATTTATGGTTTGAGAGAAACCTTTAAAGAAGATCTCACCAGCCTTATTTGGCGTAAAATCCAAAAAGGCCGCCCAAAATGGCAAAACTTATTTAGTCATAGTGTTGATCATAAACGCATGCTTAGTCAGACCTTATGGCTTGAATATATAAACAATAAAGACTTACCCAAAAGCGTAAATGCATTATTTCAGCAACGCAGACAGCAGAACAAACAAGCAGCTCGTTTATTGCACTTTCGTTGTGACAATAAAGTCCTAGCCAAAGAGTTGTTGCCCGGTTACGACGAAATTCAACAACAGATATTATTTAACTTAACCCCTTTTGTACGATTTCTAAAAAAAGGAGCTGGGCGTTTATATGACTTAGACAGTCAAAAAATATCAAGCCAAGCCGTTGAACGTCGTTATCAAATCAACCTTATCTTACGTAGTGTGGACCAAGATGGAGAACGGATACAACGATTTAAAATCACACTCAATCGTAGTGAAATAGTAAATATTGAAGCTATGGCAATAGCGGGTGAATAATCCATACAAATAAATAGCTATAATATCAAAAAGGCCAGATAAACAATGTTTATCTGGCCTTTTTGATATTTATGGTTTCATGGTGATGAATAACCCGTTAGTCGTAATCGTTTTCACCAAATTGAGTACGGTAAGTGGTCCATAATTCAGCGCCTGAAGCCATAATGCTATTACCTTCTAAGCTATCAGATACGCCTTCACCTTCAATGGAGAAATAACGGTCTGAGTAATCAAAAAATGCAGGCCAATTCCATTGCTCCGTTGCCCCCATCATTCTTACAGCTAATGCTGTAACGACATAAGTATTACCAGTTACTGTGCGATATCTAGATCCCCAATCCGCATCAAGCGAGCTTGACTGATCCCAAGCTCGAATACCCCATTCTGGTGTACCAATATCTGCACTTGTGTAATCTTCTAGATCTTCGTCATCGTTATTAACGGTTGCATCAATTTCTGTTTGGCTTACATAGAAAGTTTGATGATCTTCTTGAAACAACAAATTATCACCACCTTCAGCATTTACCGCCGCTAACATGCCTGAATGATCCAGTACTAAACCACCAATCAAAAGGGGTAATTTACGACCTTGATTGTGTCCGCCATTGTTATACCAATAATAATTTTCTTTATCATCAATAGTACCGTTCCCTAATACGCCATAAAGATCAATAGCATATTGCACTACCGCAACTAGCACATCTTGCTTTTCCGCATCCGTATAATCAAGCTGTAGCTGTAAACCAACAATACTGGTTAACTTAGCTAATTCACGACCATAAACAGGCATTGACGATAATGGGTGAATTTCACGTTGTGTCCATTCAGTATTGTGATCTAACCAAACACCTTCAACATAAGGTAAATATTCACTAATATCTGGTGTTGTTTCTAAGCGTGCATACTTACCTAAAACATCAAAATTTAAGTCATCTAATGTGGCCGTAATTGTTTTATCGGTTCCAACATAAGCTGGACGAAATGAATTATCCGGCGGAGTTTCATTGAGTACCGTTAATATTGCTACTTGAGAAATATATGGACGTTGTATATTTTCTTCTCTAGAAATTGCTTTTATTACTGAATCCCCAGGCGATACGATTAATGCTTCGATAGTAATACCAGGATCAACATTTTTGCTTGAGTCGTATGACATATCAGTACTAGTTATGTCTAAATCTCTAAGGCCATCAAAACCTTGGCTACTTTCATTAAGTGGGTTTAACTCAGCACCATTACGAATTCGACCATTGTCATCAAATGAGTCTGGAGTCATAGAGGTAATTTCTACGTCTCCACCATTATAGTGAACCCACCACTGACCATCTAAAAACTGACCCGTTTCATAATTCTCGGCAAAATTAAACGTAATATCCCCCGATGTTACACTACTGGCGATATTAGTAATCGTGTCAGACTCATCATTTGAATCATCGGCACTACAACTACTTAGTACAAATAGTACTAACAGTGAAACTACGTGCTTTAACATATAAACTCCGTTGGCTTGTTATATCTGGTTAATTAATACGCGACTGATATTAACCTTATTTTACCATCCTTACCAATCGTTAAAGTTTATAAAGATTAAAATTTCGATGACTCAAATCTATATATTATAAGAGAACTGGTTTTAGGCGTTTAAAACAAATAGATCAAACAGGATAAAATCAAAAATAGCGTGAATTAATTTATATACTAAGCTTGATATATCAAATAGATATAATAAGGTGCTCTATGGAAACAAACACTCCAGAAACAGATTTAGTTCACTGTATTTATACAAGCGCAGGAACAAAAAACTTTGAAAATGATGAAATTATAGCGATATTAAGAAGAGCCAGACTTAACAATGAAAAGTTAAAGATCACCGGCATGTTACTTTATGAGTCAGGCTCTTTCTTTCAAATCATTGAAGGTAAAAAAGAAACGATAGAACAGCTCTATGACAAGATAAGTCAGGATAAAAGGCATGACCGTGTTACCAAAATCCTTGTTGAACCAATAGAAAAACGGAGTTTCTCAGAGTGGACGATGGGATATCCACAAATAACCAGAGAAGAATTGTCGAAAATAAAAGGCCTCAATGACTTTTTTAGTAGTGGTAAATGTTATAGCGATTTAGACAAATCAAGAGCCACTAAATTACTTGAAGCATTTAAAAATGGCCGTTGGCATGTTTAGGTGAATGACTAACAAAAAAACTATATTAAAGAAAAGCCCTATTAGTGATTACTAACAGGGCTATTACCTTTGAAATCTCGTGGATTTAAAGTTCTTGTATTTCAGTAGAATATCCAAGCTATTTTTTAATAGCTTATATGACTTCACATCCAAACAATGACATACCTATCCAAAACAACAGACAGTAACATCAAGATTAACGTAGGAACGAATGAAAGCATAATACCTAACCCGCACTTTTTAAGTGCTGCAACATATGCACGCCAATAAATAAAACGACCTAACAAATACACAGCGCTTAATACTTAATAAATAAAAGACTCAGAAAATCAGAGACTTAATAAACTTACATTTTCTCCATTGTTTCTATACCTAACAAGTCCAAGCCTTTTTGTAAGGTATTGGCGACTAACAAACTTAACGCTAAGCGGCTGTTTTTAGTTTCTTCTGGAATGCCATCTTTTAACATTGGGCATGCTTCGTAGAAGGTCATAAACAAGCTTGAAAGTTCGTACAAGTATGAACATAACAAATGCGGTGTTAAGTTTGCACTTACACCGTTAATGGCTTCTACAAACTGTAATAACTTAACCGCCAATGCTTTTTCTTGTTCCGCTTCAATGATCACAGGCGCAGTGAACGTTTGTGCGTCTAAGCCAGCTTTACGGAAAATACTCTTAATACGAGTGTAAGCGTATTGTAAATATGGGGCTGTATCACCTTCAAAGCTGAGCATAGTATCCCAGTTGAAGATGTAATCTGTGGTACGATTTTTACTTAAATCCGCGTACTTGATTGCGCCGATACCAACTTTACGAGCAATTTCTTTTTGCTCTTCTGCCGTTAAGCCAGATTCACGTTCTGCTAGTAATTTTTCCGCACGCTCAACCGCTTCATCCAATAACTCAACTAATTTAACCGTGCCGCCAGTACGAGTTTTAAATGGCTTACCGTCTTTACCTAACATCATGCCAAACGGGCCATGTTCGTAAGTAGTAGACTCTTTAATTAATCCGCCTTTACGACCAACTAATTCAGCTTGTTTAAAGTGATACGCTTGACGGGCATCCGTAAAAATAATAATGCGGTCAGCACCTAGTTCAAAAGAACGATACTTCATTGCCGCCAAATCCGTTGTGGAATATAAAAAACCACCGCCTGATTTTTCAACAATAAACACTGAAGGCTCACCGTCTTTATTGGCTAATTCTTGTAAAAATACAGCTTGAGCACCTTGAGATTCAACCACAATACCTTGTTGTTTAAGGTCGGCTACTACGTCTGCTAACATTGGGTTGTAAGCACTTTCGCCCATAATATCTTCGTGTTTTAAGTTTACGTTTAGTTTTTTGTACACTTCTTCACTGTGTAAAATAGACACGTCTATAAACTGTTGCCAAAGTTTCTTACACTCTGCATCACCGCCTTGTAGTTTAACTACGTAAGCTCTAGCTCTGTCGGCAAAGCCTTCTTCTTCATCAAAACGGATTTTAGCCTGACGGTAAAAATCTTCTAAGTCTGACAATGCCGTTGTGGCTACTTCTGACGCTTGTAATTTGTCTTGTAAATGCGCAATCAACATACCAAATTGCGTGCCCCAATCACCCATGTGATTTTGACGAATAACTTTATGACCAAGAAAATCAATCACGTTAGCAACCGCATCACCAATAATGGTTGAGCGTAAGTGGCCAACGTGCATTTCTTTAGCTAGGTTTGGTGCTGACAAATCAACAACAACCGTTTGAGCTTGTTCTTTTTCAACTGATAAACGCGCATCTGACAATGCGGTTTCAACTTGTTTGGCTAACCACTGAGGCTTTAACTTAACGTTGATAAACCCAGGCCCTGCAATTTCTAAGCTTTCAGCTACGTCATCCAATTCAACAACATCTAATATTTGTTGTGCAATTTGACGAGGGTTTTGTTTAAGCATTTTAGCCAGTGCCATCGCACCATTAAATTGATACTCACCAAACTCAGGGCGATTACTACGCGCTAAAGGCGCTGGTGCATTTTCAGCCCCTTCTATTTTGGCTAACGCTTGTTTAAATCTATCTTGTACTAGCTGAAAAACATTCATTCTTTTTTACCTTGCTGAGTCTTATTTTTTACTCGGTCTAACTGTATCAATTAAAAATACAAGCTGTAAGCTGTAAAGCGTAACTTAATATTAGTTCAATCAAACTCTTTTTTATTGAAGCTATTTTGTTCGAGGTCTAGGACAAAAGAACAATAATAAAATCAGTTTTTAGTGTTCACGTGTCTCAGTGAACATTACCTCAGGATATCGCTCTTTGGACAAATTCAAATTCACTCTTGTTGGTGCGATATACGTTAAGTTATCACCGCCATCTAGCGCTAAATTTGTTGAGCATTTACGTCTAAATTCGTCGAATTTCTTCTCGTCTTCGCAGCTTACCCAACGTGCTGTTGCTACGTTAATG
>JAWUWS010000080.1:0-8307 GCA_034111705.1 Psychrosphaera sp. | reverse complement strand
ATTGCAGATGCGAAAGCGAAAGGCGTTCTATTCTCAGCTCACTTAAAAGCAACAATGATGAAAGTGTCTGACCCAATTATCTGTGGTCATATCGTTAAAGCTTTTTATAAAGATGTATTTGCTAAACATGGTGCAACGTTTGAAGCATTAGGAGTTGACGTTAAAAATGGCCTTGGTGATGTTTACGCCAAAATCGCTACTTTAGATGCGGCTAAACAAGCTGAAATCAAAGCAGACATTGAAGCGGTATACTCAACAGCTCCTGACATTGCTATGGTTGATTCTGATAAAGGTATCACCAATTTACATGTACCTTCTGACGTTATTATTGATGCATCTATGCCAGCAGCTATTCGTAGCTCTGGTCAAATGTGGAATGCGGCTGGTAAATTACAAGACATGAAAGCGGTTATTCCTGACCGTTGTTATGCCGGCATTTACCAAGAGACTATTACATTTTGTCGTGAAAATGGTGCATTTAACCCATCTACTATGGGTACAGTACCAAACGTTGGCCTTATGGCTCAAAAAGCAGAAGAGTATGGTTCACACGATAAAACGTTTGAAATCCCAACGAACGGTACTGTTAAAGTAACTGACCAAGATGGTAATGTTGTTTTTGAACATAACGTTGAAGTTGGTGATATTTACCGTATGTGTCAAGTTAAAGACGCGCCAATCCAAGACTGGGTTAAATTAGCGGTTAATCGTTCGCGTTTATCTGGCATGCCTGCTGTATTTTGGTTAAATGAAGCACGTGCTCATGATGCTCAAATCATTAATAAAGTGAACAAGTACTTAAAAGATCACGATACTAACGGTTTAGATTTACGTATCCTTACTCCTGAAGATGCCGCTCGTTTCACATTAGAACGTCTAATAAAAGGCGAAGATACTATATCTGTAACGGGTAACGTATTACGTGATTACTTAACGGATTTATTCCCAATTTTAGAATTAGGTACATCAGCTAAGATGTTGTCTATCGTTCCTCTAATGAATGGCGGTGGCTTGTTTGAAACGGGGGCAGGTGGTTCAGCACCTAAACACGTTCAACAGTTCGAAAAAGAAAACCATTTACGTTGGGATTCATTAGGTGAGTTTTTAGCGCTAGCGGCATCTTACGAACACCTAGCTAATACAACTCACAATACTAAAGCGCAAGTTTTAGCGGACTCATTAGATAAAGCAACCGCAAAATTTTTAGATAACAATCGTTCACCTTCACGTAAGGTAAATGAACTTGATAACCGTGGTTCTCATTTCTACTTATCTATGTATTGGGCACAAGAATTAGTCGCTCAAACGTCTGACGCTGAGTTAAAAGCTAAGTTTACACCAGTTGCGGAATACTTAGTTACTAATGAAACTAAGATAGTTACTGAATTAGCACAAGTGCAAGGCCAGGCTATGGATATCGGTGGTTACTATAAACCAGATGATGCTAAAGGTTTTGCAGCAATGCGTCCAAGTGCAACATTTAATGAAGCGTTAACGTTAGTTAAGTAACCGTTTGTTATTTGTAGTTGTCCCGTCCTAAAATACGAGACAATTTTAATTGAAGGTCAATCACATTAATGTTTGACCTTTTTTTGTGCGCGTCGTTTGGTACGAACTTAAAGTCGGTATCATTTTTTGTGAAGCCTTATTAATTTATCCGGCCCTAAAACACAAATCGAATTCCTAAAAAAGTGAACTTTTTGCTTCGTATTCCTTTTATTAATGTAGATAAAAGCTCGTAAGCCAATTATCCTATTAATGCATAAGGTGGCTTATGGCTATGCGTAATTGTGCAGGTTTAAGAGGCTTTGTTAGCCTAACTTGTTTAGCCGTTTTTATTTCAGCAATGACATCCTCACCAGTGTCACCTGTTAATATTATTCCAGGGATATTGCCAACTTGTTGTTGGACAAGTTTTATTAGCTCAGAACCATTTATGTTTCCCGGCATTCTATAATCGGTAATTATAATATCTGGTTGGTAGCCATCTCGAATTAATTGCAGAGCTACTTCGGTAGAGTCTGCACTTGTAGGAATACTGGCCCAGCTAAGGAGAATATTCTCCATTGCTTGTAAAATTTGAATTTCGTTATCAACGATCATAACCTTTAAATGATTAACTATATTTATTTGTGCTTCCGTTACTTTTTTATGTGGTACTTGTTTGGTTTGTTGGCCTTTGGAAAGTACAACAATAAACTCAGTTCCTTTGTCCTGAGTAGAAGTATAATTTAGTTGGAAGTTAAGCCTTTGTGAAATTCTTTTTACAATCGCAAGGCCTAGACCAAGCCCTTTGTTTCTATCTCGTTCAGGATTGTTTAGTTGATAGAACTCGTTAAATATGTCGTCTTTATTTTTTTCTGGAATACCAATACCTGTATCTCTGATATGTAGCTCTATATTGTTATCTTTGCTGGGGGTGCAATAGATATCAACTTGACCTTTTTGGGTATAACGAATTGCGTTTGATAATAAATTACGTATGACTTGTTCAAGCAAAACAGGATCAGTATAAATAAAGTGATTACAATCTTTAACCTCTAGTTTTAATTGTTTTTTCTCTGCTTGTATTGAATATTGGTCAATCCATTTAGACATCTGATGTTCCAATGAAAAGTTGGTTTTATTTATACTTAATACATTTGAGTCAAGTTGAGTGATATCGAGTAATGCATTGAATAATTCATCTAAGGAATCTAATCCATGCTGAATATGTGTAAGATCACTTTTTTGCTCTTTTGTTGTTATCTTTTGCTCTAAGGTTTCTACAAATAAATTAACGGCATGCAGTGGTTGACGAAGGTCGTGACTAGCTGCGGCGAGAAACCTCGACTTGTCTATATTGGCTTTATTAGCTACATAAGTTTGTTTTTGTAAATCTGTGACTAAGTCTATATTTTGGTATTTCAATTCCAGAGAGTTATTAAGAACTTGGTGCATTTTAAAGCTGAAGTTGAAGCTAATAACCATATAAATCAACATACCAAACCCGCTCCATATATAAAGTGGGTTGTCTTGCAAGAACATGATTATGATAATTGGTGCGCTTGCCGGGATAGCAAAAGCAGCATGTGTTAAAGGCCTAGACGACAAAGCAATCATACTAGCGCTGATCACGACTATTAGCGTTAGTAAAATGGCGGTAAAGGTTTCTAAAACTTCAGGTCTAAAGAATAAAAATGCGACGCTTCCCCAAAGTATGCCAGCGAATAATACAGAAAATACATAAATTTTATCTCGAATAAAAATTTGTTCAACGCTGGCTTTTTCCTTATCAAATGAGCGTTGATATATCCATCGGGCGATGGTCAGTATATATAGACCAAAAAACCAAGATAATACTTTTACTTGAGATTCATCACCCCAAAGTAGGCCAACTAAAGGAATGCAACCAATTAAATTACCAATAAAAGTAACAGGCATATTGTCATGAAGAATTAAGATCTTATCAGCAATGATCTGGTCAGTACGGGAGTGGCTTGTTGTTTTAATATTAAATACTCCACAAAATTTAAACAATAGCACCAAAATGGTTTCTTAAAGGAAAGTGCATTAGTCCAAGCCAAGTTGTTGCGCTTTTTTTATTGTTTCGGTTCGGCTTTGGGTTTCTAAAACGTGAAAAATAGCCACAATATGGGTTTTAACAGTGGCTAAGCTGAGAGACAGCTGTTCAGCAATTGCTTTATTTGATAAGCCATGGCGTATCAAACGCAATACTTCTAATTGTCTTGGGGTGAGGTTATGTTGTTTAGCCCAATTTGAAGGTGTTGAATTTATACTCCCTTGTTGGTTAATTGTAGTTGGTTTTACAATATCACCTTGCAATACCGACTCAATGGCTTGTTGTATTTGTTTACCATTAGACGATTTTGAAACAAATCCCATTGCCCCTAATTGCATGGCTCTATCTATATCCCACGGGTCTTCAGAGGCAGTAACTATAATAATGGGTGTTAAACAAAGAGATTTAGACAATTCATCTAGTAGCTGAAAACCATCAATTCCAGGTAAGCGCAGATCAATTAATGCAATGTCATAGGACGTATTTGATAGATATTGTAGCGCTTGATGCCCGTCATTTACGCACTCGAATTCAGTATTCGTAAAAATGCCCTTAATAACAGACCTAATACCTTCTAAAAAAAGATTGTGATCATCAGCGAGTAATATTTTCATAACAGCAAATATAACCTATTAAATTTCAAAATAAAATCAACCTTTTGGTTGATAACGCTTTGGTTAAATTTTCTGTAAATTATGACCTACACAATTAATCCCGATTTTAATTGGTAGGTTTTTAAATTTTGAGCGTATGGAGCTTTACGTAGAAGAGCAATCCAATTTTCAAAAAATAAACTTTAAATAAGCCGCTCTATTAATTAATACCTGTGACTATTTATTAGTTTACGATTTTTGGAGCGCTAATACTTATTATATTAACAATGGCTCTTAAGATACTTGTTAAAGCAACAGAGCGTTACTTTACCTCTGCTTAAGTGAGCATGTTTAACTTAATTAATGGAATTCAATATGTTTTCACCTCATTTAAATATCAATTACTTAGATTGTACTAACGTATTTAACCTATTTCGTAATAGCTGGCGTGTATTCGTTGCTATTTAACATGCCATTTATATAAGTATGAAATACCCATGATGTTTATAAAAAAAGAGACTGTTATAAGAGCTAGCATAACGTCCAGCCATAAATCTACTATAAAAAAAGGCATGTACACACATGTTTAACCTGACACCTAATTCAAAAAAGAAGTGGTTAGTTATTCTTGCACTTATTACCAGTGTTGGCGTTGTGGTTGCAGCCATCGTTAGTTTTTTAGGCGATATGACAAAAACCACAAAAAATACATCAACAGAAGAAAAACTCTTACCTTTGGTAACACCGCCAGAACCATTGCCTGAGCAAAGTAATAGTGAAAGTAATGAGCCGCATATAAAGACTCATAAGCACCAGGTTTATTCAAATAAACTAAATGGTAACGTGACCAATATTATTGATGTGACATTAACAGTGAACGCGACGTCAAATACAGAAATTCCGGACATGACTTCTATTGATTATTACGTAAGCAATAACGGTGGCAATATGTGGTATAGCACTAAACCTGGAGTGCCTTTCACGTTTCCTGAAAACGGTACCGACGATCTACGCTGGCGTGCACAAGTGACCTCGACGTTTCCAGTGATTAGCTCTGAGCTTTCAAAGCGAATACACTCAAACATAGATTTGTCGTATACCGCATTACCTCAAATCACTCGTGCCACTCATGATGTGTTTACCGGTAAAATAACCGTAACAGGCGTTAACTTTACCCGTAAGTCTGGTGCAGCCAATGACATTGACGCTTCAATGTTTACTTTTACAGATGACATTGGCGGTAGTTATACATTAACGGATACAGCTGATGTTGACATCATAAGCTCAACCGAATTCACGCTCATACTCAGTGCAACAGATAAAGCCGCCATCAATGCGTTACTTAACCCAAATGGCACTGGCTCAGTTGACGGTAGAGTTTATAACTTAGCGGCGGCGGAAGATTGGAATGCAGGCGCTAAAACCAGTTTATTCATTGAAGATAATATAACGCCAATTAGCGCAAGTAATGTTAATGAAGCACCAACAATTAGCGGAGCGCCGGCAACGACGGCAAATGAAGATGCAGGTTACCGCTGTAGACCAAGGGTGACCGATGTTAACGCAGGTGACACTCAAATATTTAGCATCACCAACAAACCTATCTGGGCAGCGTTTAGCACTACAACTGGCAGATTAACAGGTACGCCAACTAACGATGATGTTGGCACAACAACTAATGATATCGTTATTAGGGTAACGGACCGTGATGGACTTAGCGCAAATTTGCCAGCGTTTTCTATTACAGTAATTAACACAAACGATGCGCCAACTATTAGTGGCTCACCTTCAACAGCATTGGTTGAAGGGGCAAGTTACCACTTTATTCCAACAATAACCGACGTTGACCTTGGTGACACTCACACCTTTAGCATCACCAACAAACCTAACTGGGCAAGCTTTAGCACTACAACTGGCGCGTTAACTGGTACGCCAACTAATGATGATGTTGGCACAACAACGGGTATTGTTATTACTGTGACGGACAGTGCAGGGGTAAGTACAAGTTTACCGGCGTTTGACATTACCGTAACCGGTATTGTCGTCCCAATAGGCAGTGCGCCTGTATTACCTGTAACGAGTCCTCATGCGACAAATTGGTCATTCGATTTAAATATGGGCATGGCAATGAGCGAAGTGGTCAATCAAACCGTTGAGCAAGGCTTAATCGATAATAGCCAAGTGCAAAATAGCATAACCAGTGAAGGCAGCCGTTTTGCCTATCATTTAGAGGTGGGTTATCAAGTAGGGAATGACTGGCGCGTACTTGGCGGTTATATGGATTTGGGGGAGGTGGCGTTATCTTTTGATGGTGTCACGTCTTCGGTTGGTGATGCTGTAGATGCATTGTCAGAGCTAGATATAGTCAGTGGTAAAGGATTGACGGCCAGTGTGGAATACACTTACCAATACAAAGATGCGAATAAGTATAACTTGGAGAATTGGTATATTGCGCCGCAAATCGGTGTGTTTTCATGGAGTGGTGAAATTGGCATCGATGTTGGTGACGAGTCACATACATTTAAAGAAAGTGATATCTCATTGTTGTATGGATTAACACTGGGATACCAATTTAATAGTAATACCAATTTAGGGCTTAGATGGTTGGCAACAAGCTTAGAGCAAGATGTGAATACAATCATGTTGAGCGTTTCGTACCATCTTTAATCTGTTTTTTTATAAGTTTTAAATGGCCTTAATCTTTAAGAAAGGCCAACCAAAATCATTATTCGTAAAGGTAATATTGGCATGTTTAATTTAATACGTAATTCAAAAAAGAAGTGGTTAGCTTCTCTTGCACTTATTACGAGTGTTGGCGTAGCGGTTGCAGCAACCGTCAATTTCTCTGATGATTTCTCAACTGAGGATTCAATTGACACGGTAAAAACCACGGCCAATTTATCGACAGAAGAGCAAGCTGTGTATTTAGCTTGGTCAAAACAACAGCAGCATAGATTGCCAGACGGCGACACCGCAGGCACAGACATAGGCAGTGATATATATATAACATGGGCTGTCGTCTTGGGGGATATCGACGGTGACGGTGACCTTGACCTTGTGGTAAGTAATTATGCAGAAGTCAATAAAGTCTATATTAATAATAATGGTGTCTTTGATGCAACGGGCATAGCCATAGGTAATATAAGTAATGATTCAGGTGAAACTTATTCTATTGCTTTAGGGGATATTGATGGCGACGGTGACCTTGACCTTGTAGTAGGTAACAAGGAAGACAATAAAGTCTATCTTAATGATGGTAGTGGTGGTTTTACAACAGGCATAGTCATAGGTAATGAGTCAGAATTTACCCTGTCTATTACCATGGGGGATATTGACGGCGACGGCGACCTTGATGTTGTGGCGGGTAATGGTGGTCGAACCAATAAACTCTACTTTAATGATGGCAGTGGTGGTTTTACAACGGACGCAGGCACCGCTATAGGTAGTGAGTTAGATACTACCATCTCTATCGCTCTGGGGGATGTCGACAGCGACGGCGACCTTGATGTTGTGGCGGGTAATAATGGAATTAATAAACTCTACCTTAATGATGGTAGCGGCGGCTTTACAACTGGCACAGCCATAGGTAGTGAGTCAGATGATACCTACACTATCGTCTTGGCGGATATTGACAGTGATGGTGACCTTGATGTTGTGGCAGGTAATTATAATCAAACCAATAAACTCTACCTTAATGATGGCAGCGGCGGCTTTACCACTGGTGCTGGCACAGACATTGGTAGTGATACGGATAACACCCTGTCTATCGCCTTAGGGGATATTGACAGCGACGGCAACCTTGATGTTGTGGCAGGTAATAATGGAATCAATAAAGCCTACATTAATGATGGCAGTGGCGCTTTTGATGCAACGGGCACATCCTTAGGTAGTGAATTAGATTCTACCCAGGCTACCGTCTTAGGTGATGTTGACGGTGACGGTGACTTTGACCTAGTGGTAGGTAATAGCGGAGATGTGAATAAACTCTACCTTAATGCCGGTAGTAGTGGTTTTGATGCAACGGGCACAGGCATAGGCAGTGAGTCAGATACTACCTTCTCTATCGCTGTCGGTGATATTGACAGCGACGGCGACCTTGATGTTGTGGTAGGTAACACTGGAGCCAATAAACTCTATCTTAATGATGGTAGT
>JAWUWS010000079.1:0-10512 GCA_034111705.1 Psychrosphaera sp. | reverse complement strand
GCAAGCGTTCGAGCATGCTGGGGTTGCGACGCTCCGTAGGAGAAGATTGCTACTGGATGCCGTGATGTGGTCTGTCATAGGCATGAGTTTATTTCGTAATGAAACCGTTTGGGATATTGCGAGTCGACTTGATATTTCCCTACCTGAAAAAAATAAATTGGTGCACCTAGTGCCTTAGTGCAAGGTCGGCAACGATTAGATTATGAAGCCGTTCAACATACATTTCAATTATTAGCTCACAAAACGTTTACAACGCAAGCATTTGAGCAATGGTGTGGGTTAAACTTACTTGCCGTTGATGGCGTGAGTGATGTGACCTCACAAAAGTATCCATATAAAAGAAAAATGCCAGTTAGTTCTTAACTGACTGGCATTAGTCTTAAAGACGGTTTTTTTGTGCCTGTAACTTGAGCTACTAAGCAGGCATAATGCGCTCGATATTATTGTTTGGAATAAGTATGTTTATAGATGAAAATTGGTCAGTACTCACTGTAGGAGATGGAGACTTATCTTTCTCGCGTGCTATTTTTGAACAATATAAACCAAAAAAGCTGACATCAACGATATTGGATACAAAAACAGAGCTGTGCAGAAAATATGGTAATGAGCATTACACGTATTTAACAAGCAATGGTTGCGAAGTATTCACAGAATTTGATGTCACTAATTTATCTTGTGTACAACAGTTACAAAAAAAGTACGATTTAGTGATATTTCAGTTTCCTTTAGTACCAAATTTTTTAAATCAGAATGAATTTTATAAATATACACAAGGCAACAAGATAGCTTTTAGTATAAATACATTAAACAGGCGTTTGTTAAGATTATATTTAATTCATAGTTTTGAATATTTACTATCGGCTACTGGCTCTCAGTTAGCTTATATTAGCTCTAAAGATGTTAAGCCATACATTGAGTGGGATATTGAGTATTCGTTAACTAAAGGCACTGAGCTGACTTGTATAGGGTCAATACCATTTAGTATTGAACAATTCCCAGGCTATAAGATCAGAAATGTAGATAGAGATAAACATGTAAAAGATACCGGTGCGTTAACTTACATTTGGACTAGAGAAAATCCAAATCAAAGTGTTTATAAAAACTTTGATTTAATAACTCCTAAAACTGAATTGTTTGGCAATAAAGGCTGTGATGTTTGTCACGCAGGACCTTTTGCTACAGAGCAAGAAAAAACAGAACATTTATCTGGAAAAAAACATAACCGAATGGACGTTTATGACAGTCAATGGCAAGAATATTTAGCGTTAAATGATAATGTAGTGCCTGATTAATATATTTATGTCTTTGTATTGGTGAATCTTCAGATTTTGGGCATAAAAAAAGTAGCCTAAGCTACTTTTTTTATATTCTCTTTGGCATCCTACCAAACAAATCCAATTTGTATGTTCATCCTTCGTGGTCCTTGCTGTCTATTCCCTAGACTTCCCGTCCTTTTAAATCCCTATCCTTTTAAAGCTTCCTGCTTTCCTTATCATCCTTCTGGCTTCCAAGCCTTTCCTCTCCCTGTATTTCCCTGAATTCTTTTGGCGTAATACTCACCTACCCCTTCGCTCCATGCGATCCTTGTCCCTTTATTCCTAGTTCCCTGTCAAAAAAGCTCCTGCTTTCCTAATTAAATCCATTTTCGCATCCAGCGTGTCCAATCCATTTTTGCTAATCCGTTTAGCAATCTCGTCGTCGTTAAGATATGACTATAGTACGTAATTTATGGATAAGAAAAAGGTCAAACGGTTATGAATAATAATATGTTGAAAGAAAAAACAAATGACTTTTTGTTAATATTTATATAAAACAATGAGTTAGTGCATTTATAATGGTAGAGTAAGGTGAAAAGTCAGTGTTAACCCTGTCGTATGTGAGATATATCTCACAAGGTTCATAGACATGTTCGATTAAAATAGGTGATGGTACTTTCTATAGATTTACATATACTGCGTTAATCAATGGTGAGATCAGAAATCGAAGTGAAGTCGGTTTCTTATAAATAGAGGGCTTGGGATGGATTACGAATTTATCTTGGATACAAATACTAAGGCTCATATTGTTGAAGTTACTGGTGAGCAATTTGCTGTTGGGCGCTTTTTAAATACTGAATTTGGTGAAAATGAAGGCGCTGTTAAGCAATTAAACGAGTTAATTGATAAGTTAGAGTTATTAACTGATGGTGTTATTCAGTTTACAGAATGGTGTATTGAAATTGACAGGGATGATCTAACCATATTTCATAGCAGTCAATTAGAAGCTAAGTCTGAACAAGATAAAGCTATAGAGCTAGAGCAAAGTCTGTCGGATGTTGAGTGGGACTTTCAATCAGAGTGCGGTAAAGCTGATTTGATTGAGTTATTAATATCTTGGGTTGACTTTAGATCTTAAGCTTAATGATAAATTTACAGAAAATAATGTTAGTACAAAGAGAATATCAGTGAAAAATATAAAAATAGAACAAAGGAATTGAGCCTTGATTAAGTTTAAAAGCGTTTTACATGGGTCATTAATACTCATGTTTTTTATTTTTATTAGTAGTTTGGTTGCAGCTCAATTTTTTCATCTTACGATCATTGATTTAACCGCGTATCAATCGCTTAACTTGGTTAAAGGTTTGATATGTACTGTAGTGTTTTTGTATTGGATATTTATACGCTATAGCCAGGTTGTCTTGACGCTTTTTAATAAATTTAAAACATGGCAAATTGGTGTGGTTATATTGCTGCAGGCCATAGAAGGTGTGTTTCTTTTCTTTAATAACAACCAAGATAATTGGCCCATAGTGCTAAGTATTAATTTGTTTATCAGTTGCTGTATTTATATAAATTTATACTACAGTTTCTTATCAAAACGTTTATCCGACCTTGTTGTTGTTACCGCGTTAGGTCTATGTTTATTTTTGTTTATTGGTTATACCCATGAATGGACACATACCCTTATTTTGTTCAGTACAAATTTACCGGTACTGATATTTTTTAGTGCTATATCATGTTCGTTACTACTTGCTGTGGGGATAATGAGGATTCAATTTAAGTTAGTTTATTTATCTGAATTCGAGTTACTGCCTATTTTGATTGTTTGTAATGGTTTTTTAGGATTGGTTGCCAGTGGGAATAACATAATATGGCTTGCTGCCAGCGCACTACAATTGATATTCATTATAGTCCTAATCAACTTAATCATTAACGTTGATAAACGTTTTGCCGGCGACTGGATGTTGTTGTCAAACGGATTAAACAGCTCAAGTAATGCTTATTTTTATTGTGATGAATCGGGTGATATTCGTTTTATTAATGATGCGTATAAAAAATTATTTGGTATAAAGACAAATACACCATTAAGAAAAATAAAACACCCTCTGCATACTCATCCTTTATTTGAAACGATAACTAAAGCATTGTCAGATAAAGGGGATTGGTCAGGAGAGACCGTTATCATTGGTGACAGTGGCCATGTAGTTTCGGTTCATGTTGAGTTTAAAATGATCTATGTAAATGGAACTGCATATCAGCAAGCGTGGTTTTTAGATATTGCTGAAAAAATAGCATTGCGTACAAATGAATACGCGATTCAAGAAAAGCTTGAAAGATTATCTTTTAACCTAATGGATAAACAAGAAGAAGAACGACGCTATTTTGCTAAAGAGTTACATGATGAAATAGGGCAAGGGTTAACTTTATTAAAAATTCAACACCAATTGCCAGAGCCAGATAAAGAATTAATTAAAACAGTTTTATCTGAGCTTATCGACAAGGTCAGAAATTTATCGTTAAATTTACGACCATCAATCTTGGATGATATGGGTTTATCGGCAGCATTAGAGTGGTTAACTGATAGACAACGTAAATTTAGCCAGTTAGCTATTATAAGTAATATATCTTCCAACATGCCTAGGTTTAATGACAAGTTCGAAATCTCTGTCTTTAGGATTGCACAGGAAGCATTTACTAACATTCATAAATATTCCCACGCGGATTTGGTTAATATTAATTGCTCAATTGAAGGCGACTATTTGCAATTAACCATAGAGGATAATGGTGTTGGGTTTGATGTAGGTTCTAAATTAAATAGTGCTATAAAAGGACAAAGTTTGGGGTTATTAAGTATCCAAGAAAGAACATTTTTAATAAATGGGTTAATTGAAATAATCTCAACTCCTGAAGAAGGGACCTTGATCCGATTAAGAGTGCCAGTACTTGATAATGGATTAGATAACAATCCATTAGAAAGCGGCCAGTTTGAATTAAGGGGGAATGATGCAAGCCTTTAAACTGACAGTTGTATTCGTAATTAGTTTACTCTTTTGTACAGAGCTAAGAGCTAGTACAGAAGTTGTTGGATTTACTAAAATATATGAGATGGTTGAGTCGGCGAATAATGAAGTCTATTTGGTCACTGATAATGGCACTTGGCAATTAAATAAAAACAGATTAATTAAGATTGATAGTGCAGAGCCAATACAAATTGATGCAAAACCTTATCAAGCGTTAATTTCAAATGTGTATAAAGGGTCAAAAGATGTTTGGCAAAAAATGGTCGGGGTGAGTTATATTCTCTTGACCGTTATTTTTGTACTCATCTATATTTATTATCATTCTGCTACGAATAAGCGTCGTCGTTCATATTACGAACGGATGAAAGTTCAACAGCAGGTTTTGAGTATTGCATTTTTAGCAACCGGTGATGAGGTATTAGATTGTGATATTGTTAATGATACGATTTTTCGAATAAACAAAAATGCGACACTCGGTTTACCGGACGAAATATATTTTCAGTCCGAAGCATTTATAAGTTCATTACATCCAGACGATAAAAGTATTTTCTTAGCGCATTTTAAGTCTTTAATACACGGGGGTAATAATAATTATGAAATTGAATATCGGGTTGTGGATGATGCTGGCGATTGGATGTGGTTAGTTGAACGTGGTTGCGTAATTGAACGTGATGAAAAGGGTAGAGCAAAACGATTAGTATCCAGTATGAGAGATATAAGCTCTATAAAACAAGAACATGAAAATCTAATTCGCTTGATAAGTGAATTAGAGCGACGTTTAAAAGCGTCGGAAGCTGCATTAGTTAATAGTTAAGGCGTGTTATGAATGTGTACAGTATTTTATTTGCGGATGATCACACTCTGTTAAGACAGGGGTTGATCAGTTTAAGTCAAAACTTTTCATTTATTGATAAAGATAAAATTTACCAAGCGGCCAATGGTAGAGAAGCGGTTAATTTTGTAAAAAAAACACAGCCGCAATTAATTGTAATGGACGTTTCCATGCCAGAAATGAATGGTCTTGAAGCGGTTGATGCAATTAAAAGTCAATTTCCTGAAATTAAAGTGTTAATGCTTTCGCATTACAATAATGAACCTTATGTGATCCGAGCCTTAAAAGCTGGCGCAGACGGTTATATGTTAAAGGATGCCGCGGTAGATGAGCTACAAGATGGACTCAAAGAGATCATTGCAGGCAATATGTATATTAGCCCGGATATAGACCAAAATATTGTTGCGAAAATTAAAAATAGTGACGATGGTGCGGTAGATGCTTTAGATATTTTAACGTCTCGCCAACGGAATATATTACAGCTAATTGCAGAAGGGCATTCAACTAAAGATATCGCAGAAAAGTTATTTTTAAGTGTTAAAACCATTGAAGCACACAGAGCTAATATTATGGATAGGCTAAATATTCGTGATGTAGCAGGTTTAGTTCGTTTTTCTATTCGTGTGGGTTTAATTGAAGCTTAAGCGTTACTAACTTATTCAATAATGAGTGCAACTAATACCAATTTTATTAAGTATTTAGTCATTCAGCGCCATGTCAGAGCTTTTAGTTCGAGGCGTTTGAATGCAGCAGCTTGAATACAGTAAGTAAGCGGACGTCATTCAAATTCGAACAAGGCTACCGCGTCCTGCTATCGCCCCTCACCTGCATCCATACAGGCGACAAAGAAATAGAAGTTTCTGAATGGCGTCTTTGATGGGTCTAAAAAGCATTAATACTGCTTCACATTTTTTACCTAGAACAAATTTTGACGTACGACCCCAAGGACGGGGGAGGTAGAACGACTCAGGAGACAAAGTCGAGAACAACTATGCCTTCAATCTTGTTACTTGTCTTAATGCTTTTTAGTTCCCACTGAGTGACTAAATACTTAATGAAATTGGTATAACATAACAGGTTAGCTGCACCTCATATTACATTCCGCTAAGAGAACTCAATAGCAGTAGTAAATTACTTATTACGACTACAAACCCCATAAACAAAAAGCCATTTGGTAATGTATTGTTTTGGTCTATATGTAATTGGATTAGGGCGTTTATATTGTTTATTTTAGCGTTTCTAATGACGTTTTGTTTCAATGGCTCAAATATGAATTTAGCCACCACATAACCATAAAGAAAACTAATTAAACTAAAGCCTGTTTCTGGAAATAGTGCAATGGTGCTCTCTATGGTAGACAGCATTACTATTTGGTTAAGTAAGGTTCCTAATAAGCCTGCGATAATAGCTGTATTGGCTAAATGATCAAAAAATGAAACCGCTAAAAAGAACTCTCTTTGCGAAGTAACGGGCTGCGATATGTATTTAAAGGCACTAAATGCTTGCGTGCCGTAACTTAAAAACATAACCCCAAACACGATACCGAATATGAGTAATAAACTATACAGATCGAGCATTAAATCTGTGTAACCCGTTAATTCTAAAACCGCAGCGAAAGTGAGCCCAAACAATAAATATCCAATTAATTTATTCATGTTATTTTTCTCCTTTCAGGGCTGGTTCTGCTTTCAAGCGCTTAAGCAAAACACCATGTTTAATAGGTTGAATAATGAAAAAGGAAAACACTAATCCATAAATTATATTGAGTAATGTGATTGCTATAGCAGGGCCTAACATTTTAGGCTCATCGATATTTATAATAATAACTATGGCTGAAATAAAAAAAGCACAAACACTAGAATAAAGTGTCAACCTAGAAATATAGTTAAAAAAGTTTAATGCAGGTAATAAATCTTTTGATGGTATTTGTTTTTTCCAAGCAAGGCCAAAGTAATAAATGCTTTGTTTGCCATAACCAACCACAATACCGGCTAATGTAATGCCAAATAAAAGTACTAAAGCAGGTATGTCTAAATACATACCAAAACTACCTTGAGCGTCCACGACAACGGCAATAGACGCACAGCATATAATTAATCCAATCAGTTTGAACATAAAGCCTCCAATTAAGCTAAGTAAAATAATAACTTAATCATGCACAAAGTTAACTATAAAATTTTATTGCAGGCAATAAAAATGCCAGACAAGCTGGCATTTTTATATTCAGTACAAGCTAATGTGCGTGACCACAACCACCAGGAGCGTGTACATGTCCGTGAGCAATCTCATCAGCAGTTGCAGCTCTTACGTCTAATACTTCAACATCAAATTTAAGATCAATTCCAGCAAGAGGGTGGTTACCATCTACAGTGACAAACTCCTCATTGATATCAATAACAATAACGGTTTGATCACCTTCATCAGTCCCAGCTCTAAGTTGCATACCAACTTCCACTTCAAAGTCAGCAAACATCGCTGGTGGTACTTGTTGTACTAAACCATCAATGCGAGGACCGTATGCATTGTCTGCATCAATAGATACTTCAAATGTGTCGCCAGCTTCACGATCGTTTAATGCGTTCTCTAAACCTTCGATTAAAAAATTTGTGCCGTGTAGGAATTCTAATGGCTCACCTTCATAAGAGCTATCAATTAAATTACCTTCACTGTCGAGTACGGAATAGTGCATTTTTACTACTGTTTTATCTGCGATTTTCATGGGTAAACCTTGTTAGCTTTGTTCTAAAGAATATGGCAATGCCATTAATGTTAAGGATTGTGATGCAGTTTGACTTACAAATATAGGGTCAGCTAAATCTGTGTCGTTAGGCAATACTAGTTGTAAATACGTTTTACTGTCAGCGTGACAATAGTTAATCACTTTACCCGCTGAACGTTTATTGCCGTTTAATTCTCGGTAAACATCATCACCAATGTTTACTGACTCAATATTATCAGAACTAGCAATAAACAAAGCGCGTTTGTTTTTGCCTAAATAACGCATTCGAGCAATCATTTCTTGGCCCATATAACAGCCTTTATTAAAGGAGATATAGTTCAATGCCTGCATGTTGATCATTTGCGGCACATACTCTCCAGAAGTGGCAGTATATAAATGTGCTCGTCCTGATAAAATTTCTGTTTTCCACCAAGAATCGGCATTGGCCGTTGTTGTTAATTCTTGGTTCGATAAATGTAGAAAGTGATTACTTGCCAATGGGATAGAAATACCAGCGCTTTCATTTAACGTTAATTCTTCATCTGTTCCATAAACAAACCAGTTGCCACTTTCATCTGTAATATCTACTTTGGCGAATACACCATACTTGTTTAATTCAGCAAAAGACGTTTGGGCACTTTGTTTAGTTAAAATTAAAAGAATATCTGACTCATGCTGCACGGCGATAAACGTAGACCAAGCTTTACCCTTCGCATTGCAGTGGCAACCTGGAAGGATTTTTTCTTGTGCTAGTTTTGTTACGTCACAAGTTACTTGGCCTTGAAGAAAAGTAACTGCATCATCACCAGTGAGTTTGATAACTGAAAAGTCAGTTAATTGTGCAATATTGGGAGTCGACATTTAATAAAACTTAAATTTAATAAATTAGAACAGCTAATAATGGGGATAAATAGCCAAAGCTCAAGTAGTTTCCGATATTATCGCTAATATTTTTACAGAAGTTTGTTATTATTGTCCTGTTCAGAAATTTATTAGACCCATAATGGCTCAGAGATAAAATGACAGATAAAAAAACAAAAGCAGAAATAGTTTATGTTGATATTAGTGGCAATAAATTCATATTAGATTCAAAACCTAAATTAAAATGGGCATGCCGTCGTGGTATGTTGGAATTAGATGTTTTGCTAGAACCTTTTGTAGATGAAGCGTATGACGCTTTATCTACTCATCAAAAAGCAATATTTCAACGCTTGTTAACTTGCGAAGACCCTGACCTATTTGCTTGGTTTATGGGGCATCAGCCCTGTGAAGATGAAGAGTTAAACTCTTTAGTTAAGATCATCTTAAATCGAGTTAAAGCTGACTAGCTAATTAACTAAGTAGTCTATTAGAGCCAGCTGTTTGTAATGTTAAATTAACTTCTGGCTTTAAATTCTAACACAGTTGCATTAATGCAGTACCTTGGTTGTCCATTAGGGCCATCATCAAATTTGTGACCTAAATGTATATCTGATTTTTTAGCGCGGATTTCTAAACGTTGCATACCAAAACGGTTATCTTCTTTATAATATACAGAATCACCTACAGGCTTAGTAAATGACAACCAACCAGTTCCAGAGTTAAATCTGTCACGTGTATCAAACAACGGCGCGCCAGATACTTTATCTATGAAAATACCATCTGGTGTATTTTTAAATATTTCATACTGCTTACAAAAACGAGAATCAGTTCCTTCGGTAAATGCCACGTTAAACGCTTCACTGTCGCCTAACTTAAAGTAACCTAAAGCCTTATAAAACTTAGCAGCTTCAACATAGCCCTGTATTCCATACTTTTCTACACCGTCTTGCATAAACAAAATAGTCGGCGTTGCCCATGTTGGTGAGGTTATTTTTAACCCGTCAAGTTGCGACGCACGACGAAAATGCATCGGAACACTGCCTTGGTAGTCATTCGCTACATCTGCTTTAAACTTATCGCAGTAAGGGCAAAACTCAGAGTCTATGATGACTATATGCTGACCCGACTGAATTGCACGGTTGTCTTTCTTTTCAACTTTATCTTTCTCTGAAAATACAACGCCGGTTGAGTGGTCTGGACAATAACCGTTAGGATTTTTAATCAAATAATCTTGGTGATACTCTTCTGCCGGATAAAAAGTGTCAATTAACTTTATTTGAGTTTTAATTTTACCAAGACCTGCCTTTGTTAACAAACTCTGGTAGTCAGCAGCTACTTTATTGGCTAAATCAATTTGTTTTGGATCTTTGAGTAAAATGGTTGAACGGTATTGCGTGCCAATATCGTTACCTTGTTGGTTCATTTGAGTTGGGTCGTGTTGCTCAAAAAAATCTTGAAATAATTCAGTGAGCGTTATTTGATCAGGATTATAAGATACCTGAATAACCTCAGCATGATTGTTAGGATTAAACTTGTTTTTACGCTGAGTAATGGTTCGGTAATCTGCTTCTACGCCTTTACCATCTGAGTAACCAGAAATAACATCAACAACACCTGGTAATAACGCGAAGCGTTTTTCAGCTCCCCAAAAACAACCAAGACCAAATACCACAGTATCAAGGTGCATGGTTTTTAAATCTGACTCCACTAGAATTTTAGAGGTTGGTTTAGACTCAAGACTGCAACTTGCAAAGCTAAATACCATAAAACTGATAGCTAGAATATGTAATATAGAACGTAAATTCATAATGACTCCAAAGC
>JAWUWS010000078.1:0-28864 GCA_034111705.1 Psychrosphaera sp. | reverse complement strand
CATTATCAGTTTCACTTTTATTAAATAACCTCAACGACAGTCCAAGTATTACCACCAACGCACCAACAAGTGCAACAGAAGACATTTTATACACTTATACGCCTACAGTTGTTGATGAAGATGATGCTAATAATGGTACCGACTTAATTTGGTCATTAACAAATGTCCCTTCAGGTATGGAGATATCGACCACAGGCGTAATAACCTGGACTCCAATTGAAGGGCAGTTAACGTCAGGAACCGTCTCCGTTATTGTTACTGATGGTGGTGAAGATAATTCATTATCATATACCGAAACGTTTACTGTAAACGTAACCGCTGTTAATGATGCTCCTGTATTTCTAGATGGTAATGCAATTACCGTTTATGTGGATGAAAATAGTCCAACCGACATTGAAATTTATACATTATTAGCGGATGACCCAGATATTGATGCGGAGCTAACCTACGATTTGCCAAATGGCGATGGGGTCTTTCAGTTAGAGTCTAAAAGCGGCACTTTATATGTTAGTAATGGAGCTATATTAGATTTTGAGTCCACAGCAAGTTATCAATTTAATATATCTGTAACTGATGAAAACTTGGTATCTGACACGATAACCGTTACGGTTCAAGTTAATGACATTATTGAAAATACTGGATATGTATTAGACACTTCATTTTCTGACAATGGTATAGCTGACTTTAATACTTATGCTGATATAGAAACTCCAGGCTATTTAGTCGATGCTAAATTAGATGGAAGTAATAAACGAGTTATTCTATCTCTCGATAATGGCAATTATACAATTGCTAAGGTTAACCAAGATGGAACCTTTGATTTAAGTTTTGGCCACAATGGCATTAAACACCTTAATTACGACTTTGAAGACGATGACTTAGATTTATTTGATGACAGTAATGATATTACTGACTTAACATTCCAAAAAATAAAAATAGATGAACTAAATAACAAAATTTACTTATTAGGCTACCAAAGTGATAACACTTCGAGTATCAATATCCCTATTTTAATACGCTTAAATTCTGATGGTTCAATTGATAATACATTTAATACAGATGGGAAGTATGATGTACCAGCAGACGACCTAGGTGACTCTACAGCGGTTGATGCTGTCATACACTCCAATGGGTATATTTACTTAGCAGCATCTAGTATGACGTCGAGTGCGCTCACTAAATCGTTCAAATTACTCAAAATCCTTAATGCTTCTAACTCTATAATAACAGGTGAAACATACAACATTACGACTTCTACAGGTGACGATGAATACATTATCGGCCTTATTGAAAATGTAGACGGCAATTTAGTTGCATTGGGTTACACAGATGATGGTGGTGGTGTAAATATTATAGCGTCAGAAATTGATGTCGACACACTGCTCGTTCTTGATGACTTTGAAACTGACTTAGGTGAGGTTGACTCCATTAATATTATCAATACCTACAAAGTACTAGATGATAATTATGTAATACTCGGAGGAGCTAAAACAGCATTATCAGAAACTGAGTCCGACTCACTAATTGTGAAGCTTAATATTTCTACGCTGGAATTAAGTGATACATTTAACGGGCTTAATGGATACTATACTGATGATCTTATTGCTTATGATAGTGAAGAGACAATCAGTATTGATATAAATTCAGACGGCGATATCCTTTATGTAATAAAAACGGAAAATGAAGAAATATACATAAACCAAGTCGGCGCAGACGGTACAAATACAGCCTTTGGTAATGCACTTAAATTAAAGGAATTGACTAATAGTGCGAGCGATACTCAGGCAGTTGTATTAACTGAACCAACAGATACAACAAATACAATCAATATTTTCAGTTCATTCGAAAAAGAAAATTTTGACCCAACGTCAACCCCTTCCGTATATAACACTGAAAGCGAAATATACTATCAAAAAATAGAGTTCGATGTAGCCACACTTCCAAGTCAATTGGGCCTAGATAGCGACCGTATAGATTACGACTTTCAATACACAGATAGCAGTGGCTTTTTAACCAGCTTTTTACATTCCTCTGGTGCTATTTTTACAACAACAAAGCATTATGATACGACTTATAGTCATTTAAGCCAAACCACAACATCCCATAACATTGATACTGGAATGCCTAACCAACCTTTTGAGCTTGATAATACGTTAAGTATAATCAAGTCGAGTGCGTCTAATTTAGAAAATTTCAGCACGATAGTTGAAATTAATGAAGCTGATTCAAATGGTAGTAATTATCTAATATCAGCTGAAATCATTATCGATAGTGGATTTTCTACATTACGATTAACTAAGTTGGATGTAGACGGTAACTTAGTTGACTCTTACCTTTTAGATACACAGCTTAGTACGGCGGCCTATATAAAGAACACTGCATTTAATGCTGATAGTAATACTATGGCTTTATTTGGTGAATCAAGTTCAGGTCCAGTAATCATTCGTATTCAATTAGATGACTATACCCCTGAAAAAGCGGTAATAGATGAATTCACTATAGATAACGTTGACGGTTTATTTTATGGCGATTACGATTTCACTTCAGGCGTAGTCCAAAACGATAATTCCATAATTGCCCTTGGGACTGGTATTCCTAGTAATACCGATACTTATATGGCTTTTTTGATTAAGCTCAAAGCTGACGCTGACAGCTCAGAAGAAAATCCATTGGATACTACTTTTGATGATTACTCTGCAGATATGGCTAATGACAGTGTACTATCAATCGATATATTTCCTTCTAGTGTATACTCCGGTAAGTTAATTCAATTATCTGATTTATCTTTAGTTTTATCTTTAAATGGTGACTTAACGTCCTATGACGTAGAGTCCTACCTAGTAAAACTAACAGACTCCGATATCTCAACACCTGATATACAAGAATATACGATAGACACTAGCTTTAGTGAAAGCGGTATTCTGAGTATAGATATGTCAGCTTTGAGTACGTATGGAACATCTCCTCAAACCACTATTACTGACTTTATAAACACAGAGAATGATGAACTTATTTTAATTGGTGGTGCTCAATTTTCCTATGATACAACCACAGGGTTTATAGCTAAATTTGATAGTACAACTGGATTACCTGATGAGCTTTTAGGTCAAAATTCACAACCTGGATATTATATTCCCAATGGAGACATTGAGTGTGGTTACTTACAGGCCAGCGGTGAGTCCACAGGAACAGAGAGTGATCTTTGCAACATTACCTTATACGACAAAATCTCTATTGCCGATGATGGGTCAATAATTATCCACACGATAATTGAGTCCTTGTCGATGCCTAATACAGCCAACAGCGTTATTTTGAAATTTAAAGAGCAGCAAGATGATAATGCAACTCCCTACACTATATACTCAGGCTCAGTTGACTAAATGAAAGTCACTTTTTATGGTACCCGGGGTTCATGCCCTACCCCGGGACCATCTACATTGAAATATGGCGGCAACACAGCTTGTGTAATGGTGGAGTCTGAGGGCGGACAAAAACTGATTTTAGACGCTGGTACTGGTATACGAGTTATCGGTGATGAATTTATTAAACATAAAGAAGATGTTTATATTTTATTGTCCCATAACCATTATGACCATATTCAAGGCTTTCCATTTTTCAAACCTATTTATCAAAAAAATCGTAATATAAATATATATCCAAGTGAAACAACACCAAATCATCCTCGGGCGATAGTAGAGCAAGTTAATGGGAGTTATTTTCCTTTAAATGAAGATGAACTGAGTGCTAGTTTAAACTTTCATTCACCTGACTGGAAACAGCAACCAATAACGATTAATGGCTTTCATGTCCATAGACGAGCCATTAATCATCCTAACGGCGGCTCAGCTTATATTATTGAAAGTGCAGGAAAACGAGTTGCTTATGTAACGGATAATGAACTTGCACCACCGTCTACGCCATCAACAACGACATCCCAGTGGAAGGAGTTTTTATTAGGAGTTGATTTGGTTATTCATGACGGACAATATACTGATTTAGATATGCCGCTAAAACATGGTTGGGGACATTCTTTAATTGCAGAAACAATTGAATTAGCTCAATCGTGTAACATAAAAAAACTAGCTATTTATAGTCATGATCCAGACAGAACTGATCTGGATTTAGATGAATGGCAACAAAAAATAGATGTTATGAAATTAGACTGTGATATATTTTTTGCAAAAGAACTTGAAACAATATGGTTATAATTTATAAATAAACGTCACTCGCCTTGAGTGTTTTTACGCCATATACTGAATTTAATTACATCAATGTTATTTATGACACTGAAATAACAATTAAGTAATAGAGAATAATAATGACAACGGAATTTAGTGATTCAGCACTTAAACATTTAATTAACGTTGGTGTTGACCTGTCAACAGAACAAGACACTACAAAATTGTTAGAGAATATTCTTCTCAGTGCAAAGCAACTGTCCCTAGCTGATGGCGGCACTATATATTCAATTACAGATAAAAACTGCTTAAAATTCGAGACTTTATTAAACGACACTCTTGGCATGTACATGGGAGGAACTTCAGGAAAACCAATTCCTTTTCCTCAAATCCCTATGTTTATTAATGATGAACCTAATTACAACGCTTTAGTTGCTTATGCTGCTGCCACCGATCAAGTCATTAATATCTCAGATGCTTACGAATCAGGCGACTATGACATGAGTGCAGCTCGTCAAATGGACGAAAAAACTGGCTATAGAACAAAGTCGGTATTAACCATTCCAATGAAGAATCATGAAAAAGAACTCATTGGGGTTATCCAACTGATAAATGCCCAACAAGCTGAACAAGTTATTGATTTCTCTCCCGAGCTAGAAGCAATAATACGCTCATTAACATCTATGGCTGCAGTCGCTCTGACCAACAGACAGCTTATTGATAGCATGGAAGAATTATTCCAGTCACTAACTAGATTAATAGCACGAGCTATCGATGAAAAATCCCCATACACCGGCGGGCATTGTAATCGAGTACCTGAGTTAACCATGTTAATTGCAGAAGCGGTATGTCATACCAAATCAGGCCCATTAGCGGATTTTCATTTAGATGAAAGTGAAAAGCATGAATTATCTGTAGCGGGTTGGTTGCATGATTGTGGAAAAATTGTCACGCCTGAATATGTAATGGATAAATCATCAAAGTTAGAAACAATTTTTGACCGAATTGCATTGGTAGAGTGCCGTATTGAACTGGCGATAAACGAAATTAAAAATACACATCAACAAACAATCATAAATGAATTAAAACAAGGTAACGACATTACCGAGTTAGAATCAAGCTTGCCCGAACTTATTGCTGAACTAGAAGATGACAGACTTTTTTTATGTAAAGCTAATATCGGTGGTGAGTTCATGAAGCCAGAAGATCAGCAACGTGTTTATGATATTGCCCAAAAGCATCAAGTCACTATCGCAGGTGTTAAACAGCCTTTATTGTCAGGTAATGAAGTGTGCAACTTAGAAATAGCAAAAGGCACATTACTGCCAGAAGAGCGTGAGATCATTAATAACCACATGGCTGTTACTATTGATATGCTGGAGTCCTTACCTTTCCCTAAGCATTTACGCAATGTAACTGAGTACGCAGGTGGTCACCATGAAAAAATGGACGGTACTGGCTACCCCAAAGGATTGAAACGAGATCAAATGTCAGTCCCCGCTAGGATGATGGCAATAGCTGATATATTTGAAGCATTAACCGCAGCAGATAGACCATACAAAGCAGCCAAAAAGTTGAGCGAATGTTTAACCATTATGGGCTATATGAAATTAGATCAACATATAGATCCAGATTTATTTGATGTATTTATAGACCAAGAAGTGTACATGCAATACGCTCAGCAGTTTTTATCTAAAGAACAAATAGACCACATAGACATAGACAAAAATAAAATCCCTGGGTATGTATTGCCTGAGAACAGACCGTGACCTCCTATTCACCACTAGTAAAGAATAAAGTTTTAAATATGAAATATAAAATAATCGATATCAAACACTTACGCATTGTATTTCTGTTTTTTATCTACTTAGCTTCGCCTGCCTCAGCTATTGCTGAAACACCAGTAGCATCAATGCAACCATCGGCATCGATCGTATCAAAATTACAAAGTATTGAATTAATTTATCAATCCGATAGCCAGCAAGCATTAAACTTAGCTAAAGAATTAATACTTGAGTACCCTGATAACCCTAAAGTTATTTATTGGCTTGGGCGTTTGTATCCAATTTTTTCTGAATTTGAGCTCGGCTCAAAATTCGCAGAAAAAGCACTTACACTTAATATATCAGCTCACGATAAAACATATATGTACTTAGCGTTATCCTACAGTGCAGAATATGAACAGAATGCAGAGCAACAATTTGCATATTTAGAACAAGCTATTACATACGCAAAAAAAACAGAAGCACCTGAATTAATTCTAGAAATGCTGTCAATATATAGTGGTGTATTAGCTAAAAATAACAGTATCGAAAAAGCCATGGATTATATGACTCAGTCATATGAATTAATTGACAATGTGACTAATCCAGATTCGTTATCCACTATGTATGATGCACTCTGCAGAATATACTTAAAAACTGGCCATCTCGATGGCGCCATTGAAGCTATGCTAAAATCCATCGAATATGTAATACAAACAGGCAACACTCAACAGCTTTCTGTCGCTTATTATAATTTGGCTGATATCTATATACAAACCAAAGATTATGCACAAGCCATTAGCGCCTACAAAAACTCAGAACGCTACAGCCGCAGCAGCGGCGACATTATAGGGGTTGCTTATGCTTATATGGGAATGGGTCGTAGTTACTTACAAGCAGAACAGTATGAACAAGCTTTGGTTGTATTGTTAGATGCTAAACAGCGCTTTTTACCTGAAAACTACATCGGTAATTTAATACAAACATTCGGTGATCTTGCAATAACGCAATTCCATTTAAAAAAGTACTCTGATGCACAGCAATCACTTGATGAGTTAGAAAAACTTAAACCCTATCAAACAGAGAGATCTTTTGAGACTTACTTACAATCAGTTAAAACCCAAGCTGATGTTTTATTTGCATTAAAACAGTTTCCCGAAGCCTATAAAGTGCAAAAAAACTATATAAAGCAATTGGATGCATACCATACACAACAACTAGAATTATCTAGTGAGTCTGCATTTGAAAAGCTTAAAAATTCAATGTATGCCAAAGACAACCAATTATTGGTTCTAGAAAATCAGCTTAAAAAAGCAGAATTAGATAAACATAAAAAACAAACAGACCTGCTATTAGTCACTTCTTTGTTTTCTATATGTATTGCCGTCTTTGTTACTTTTATTCTGTCACGTAATATAAAACTCCAAAAACAATTAGATAAGTTAGCAACCACTGACGACCTAACTGGTTTATATAACCGCAGAAAAGTCATGGCTCTTTTATCAGCTAGATTTACTTCATTTAAAAAATCAAAAGAACCACTATATGTCTGTATGTTTGATTTAGACCTATTCAAAAAGGTTAATGATCAATACGGTCACGTAATGGGCGATGATGTTTTAAAACATATAGCTGACTGTGCAATGAATATATTTACGAAAGATCAGCCTGTTGGAAGATATGGCGGTGAAGAGTTCTTAATCATACTTAACTCTGAAAGTTATCAAGCGGCCCATGCTACATTAGAAGCATTTAGATGTGCTGTAGAAGAGCTTGATATTCCAGGCCTTGTTGAACCGATTACTATCAGTTTAGGATTATCAGAGGCATCCATCAACGATGCATACCAGACAGATATAATCCAACGAGCCGACACCGCACTTTATGACGCAAAAAAATCAGGTAGAAACCGTTTATGTGGAAAGTAAACTATGTGAATAATCACACAGCTAATTAATTTAATATTTAATATAGCTATTAAAGCCTTTTTGTTTACTCAAAAGCCCGTATGATTTGTTTATTAATATAATCATAAGGACTTATCTACATGTCACAATTCGACAACGTTTCTGTTACAACCAATGCCAATGTCTACTTTGATGGAAAAGTAACTAGTCGTACCGTTACCTTCCCTGATGGAACTCATAAAACATTAGGTATTATGATGCCTGGCGATTACGAATTTGCAGCTAGCGATCAAGAACTAATGGAAATAAGCTCAGGTAATTTAGATGTGTTATTACCTAATGCGGATTGGATTTCCATCAAAGGTGGGGAAAGTTTTGAAGTTCCTGCAGACTCATCTTTCAAAGTAAAGGCCTCAACTGTAATTGATTATTGCTGTAGTTATTTTAAGTAGAGGGTTTTACTTTAAGTCGTTACTTAAAAAAGTATCAAACGATAATATCTAACAACAAAAAAGCCAGTTGCTATTAGTTTAACAACTGGCTTTTTATATTTACTTTCAGAGTAAACGTATTATTCTGATTTAGGATCTCTAGCTAACAAAGTCATAGCTGCTTCTTGAGCAGATTTGCCTTCATAAAGAACCTTAAATATTTGTTCCGTGATTGGCATTTCCACATTATTTTCAGTGGCCAGCATATGAACTTCTTTGGTATTACGATAGCCTTCAACCACCTGACCAATTTCTTCCATTGCAGAGTCCACTGATTTACCTTGACCTAAAGCTAAACCAAAACGTCTATTACGAGATTGATTATCCGTACAAGTAAGTACTAAATCTCCCAAACCAGCCATACCCATTAATGATTTAGGATCGGCACCTAATGCAGCCCCCAAACGCATCATCTCAGCTAATCCACGAGTGATCAGCGCAGTTCTGGCATTGGCACCATAACCTATACCATCAGCCATGCCAGCGCCTATAGCGATAACATTTTTAACAGCGCCGCCAAGTTGCACAGCGACAAAATCTGAATTGGTGTATACGCGGAATTTTCTTTCACAATGTAATAATTGACTAATTGTCTCGGCAAACTCTTGATCTTCTGAAGACAAAGATATTGCAGTAGGTAGCCCTTGTACCATTTCTTTAGCAAACGTAGGCCCAGAAAGAACCGCTAACGAGGCAGTATCACCCAAGATGTCTCTAGCCACAGTATGTAATAAGCGCCCGGTATCAGGGTCTAGCCCTTTAGTTGCCCAGCACACTTTTGGACTGCTAGGTAATAACGGCTTCATTTGCGTTAGAACATTTGAAAATACATGACTAGGAACCACAACAAGATGTAACTCTGATTGCGTAACAGCTTCATTTAAATCATCAGTGACATGTAAAGTTTCAGGAAAGTCAGCGTCAGGTAAGTACTTACGATTTTGACGATGTAATTGCATATCTGCCATTTGCTGTTTGTCTCTTCCCCACATAATCACTTCATGACCATTACGGGCAAAACAAAAAGCAAGGGCGGTGCCATAAGAGCCCGCCCCTAGAATTGCAATTCTGAATTTTTTTTCAGAACTCATATTGTCTCCACTCTAAGGGACAAAAAATTATATAAAAACAATTATAAACTTACGCGTCTAACTTTTGACCTTCAGCATTTGCTTTTGCTTGTTGCATGTATTGTGCAAACAAAGCATCAAAATTAACTGGCGCAAGATTTAATGCAGGGAAAGTACCACGATTAACTAAGTTAGAAACTGTTTCACGAGCATAAGGAAATAAAGTATTTGGACAAAATGCACCTAACATATGTGCAACTTGACCTTCAGGCATATTACCAATAGCAAAAACACCAGCTTGTTGTACTTCACATAAAAAAGCTGTTTGCCCTTCTACTGTTGCTGTTACTGTTACTGATAACGTAACGTCAAATACGCCTTCTTCTATTTGCACACTTTTATTATCTAAATCTAACTTAATTTCTGGCTTCCACTCTTTAGTGAAAATAGCTGGAGAATTAGGCGTTTCAAATGAAACATCTTTTACGTAAATTCTCTGAATTGAAAACTGTGCTGCGGTTTCATTTGTTGGAGCTGCTGCTTGTTCTGCCATGTTATTATTCCTGAATATTATTTTATTTTGATAAAAGCGCGTCTAATTTATTCGCACGCTCTAAAGCCATTAACTCATCACATCCACCTATATACTGGTCCCCAATAAAGATCTGAGGAACCGTAGAAGGACCTTTAGTTCGAGCTATCATTGGATCTCTTAATTCTGGATGTTGATCTATTTTAATTTCTGTAAATTCAACTTGTTTCATTTTTAATAAAGCAAGCGCTCTACTACAAAAAGGACAATACCCTTTAGTATAAATGTCTATCTGTGCCATATAAAAACCTTATCTACTTTAAAGTCTATTTTTTAACGACAGGCAAGCTTGCACTTATCCAGCTCTGAATTCCGCCTTGTAATACCGAAACTTGTTCAAAGCCCGCTTTATGCATTTGTTTTGCAGCAGATTTAGCCGTTAAACCAGTGTTACAAACAATTACAATGGGGTCTGCTTTTTTATTTTCAAGCGCTCCGAATTGCCCCTCTGCAATTTTGTCCATTGGTAAATTAACTGAATCTGTTATGCGGCCTTTATTAAAATCAGCCAGCGAGCGAGTATCAACAACATGACCACTTGAACGATTAACCAACATAGTTAAGTCATGATTAGATACCATTTTAACGACTGATGTAGCACCAGATACCCAACTCATTACTAATATTAAGAACAACAAAGCCCATGCGCCACCCAACATATAATGATTGCTAATAAATTCAACAAACTGTTCCATAGATAAACTACCTAATTATTATTATCTGAAATATATTCAGAATTATTTGAAGTGGCGCGATTATACCTGCTTAACCGTAAGATACCAAAAGCTTATAAGATGATATTAAAAATTGTTAAACTCTCTGGATAAAACAGGTTAGAATCTTTCTATATAACATCATGTTAATTCACAAATATGGGACCGTCATGTCAAATAAAAAACCTTTTGTACTTGTTATTATGGATGGTTGGGGCCACAGAGTCTCAACAGAAAACAACGCAATTGCTGCCGCTAATACACCTAATTTAGATCACTTGTGGAATACCAAGCCGCATACATTAATTTCTGGCAGTGGGTTTGATGTAGGTTTACCAGACGGACAAATGGGTAATTCTGAAGTTGGCCATGTTAATTTAGGTGCAGGTCGTATTGTTTATCAAGATTTTACTCGCATCACTAAAGCCATTGAAGATGGTTCGTTTAACCAAAACCCAGCATTGGTAAATGCTGTAGACTCTGCCGTTACTAATGATAAAGCAGTGCATATTATGGGACTTATGTCACCAGGTGGAGTCCATAGTCATGACGAACATATTTTAGCTATGGTAAAAATGGCAGAGCAGCAAGGATGTAACAAAGTTTACGTTCATGCATTCCTAGATGGCCGAGACACACCACCTCGTAGTGCAAAAAATGTATTAGAAGTGTTTGAACAACATTTCGCTGAATCTGGAAAAGGTAAAGTGGCCTCTTTAATTGGTCGTTATTATGCAATGGACAGAGACAACCGTTGGGATCGTGTACAACTAGCGTATGACTTATTAACATCAGCAAAGGGTGACTTTACTGCAATTTCTGCCCTTGACGGTTTGCAAAATGCTTACAATAGAGACGAAAATGACGAATTTGTAAAACCAACAGTTATTGGTAAACCAGTACCGATGCAAGATGGTGATGCCGTTATCTTTATGAACTTTAGAGCCGACCGAGCTCGTGAGTTAACTCGTAGTTTTATTGATCAAGACTTTGCTGGATTTGAACGTGCTAAAATACCTAAATTAGCTGAATTTGTTATGTTGACTCAATACGCTGCTGACATCAAAACGACAGCAGCATTTCCTCCAACACCATTAAACAACGTACTTGGTGAATGGTTAGAGAAACACAATAAAACTCAATTACGTATTTCTGAAACAGAAAAATATGCGCACGTTACATTTTTCTTCTCTGGAGGTCGCGAAGATTTATTTGTTGGTGAAAAGCGTGAACTAATTCCATCTCCTCAAGTAGCAACTTACGACTTACAACCTGAAATGAATTCTGAACTATTAACGGATAAGCTTGTTAACGCTATCGAGTCAAAAGAGTATGACTTTATAGTAGTTAACTATCCAAACGGTGATATGGTTGGTCATACTGGTGTATTTGATGCAGCGGTGAAAGCCTGTGAAGCGGTAGATCATTGTATTGGCCGTATAGTTACAGCATTAGAAAAAGCAGATGGCGAATGTTTAATAACAGCCGACCACGGCAACGCTGAAAAGATGGCAAACGTTGAAACCGGCCAAGCACATACGGCTCACACTAGCGAACCTGTACCTTTCATCTATGTTGGACGGGATGCAAAAGTAGTAGAAGGCGGTAAACTAAGTGATGTGGCTCCAACCATACTTAAGCTAATTGGTATGGAGCAACCTGAAGAAATGTCAGGAAAACCTTTGATGCTAGTTAATTGATCAGCTTAGATAGAGAAAGGCGTTTTTAACATTAGAAATATTGTGGATCATTCTTTGAGCGTTATTCGTAAATTATTAATGAAGTCGGCAGTTATGATCATAACTGCCGCTTTGTATTTTTGCACATCCGTTTTAGCAACACCTAGCAATGATGCTAATACCAATAAAAATAACGAAAGACTCAAACAAGTTCAGCTTAGTATTAAGAAACAACGAGAAGCCCTAAATAAACAAATCAATCAAAAATCTAGCATAGAAGACTCCTTTAAAGCCGCTGAACTTAAAGTAGCTGAGGTAGCCATACAACTTACACAAACTAATAACTCGTTAACTAACTTAAATGATAAGATAACCAAATTAGAAAA
This sequence comes from Psychrosphaera sp., assembly GCA_034111705.1. Lineage (GTDB taxonomy): Bacteria > Pseudomonadota > Gammaproteobacteria > Enterobacterales > Alteromonadaceae > Psychrosphaera. Next base: position 16,085 of record JAWUWS010000078.1, on the reverse strand, counting down.
AGAACAAAACAAACTTATTAAAGAAAAGAAAATTCAACAAAAGCTGCTAGCTTCTATGGTTAAAATTGCTTATTTAAGTGGTAAGCACGACTATACAAAATTATTGTTAAATCAAAATGATCCCGCACAGCTAGAGAGATTAATCACCTACTACAAATCAATTAATGATGCTCGCGTAAATCAGCTAGAAGATATACAACGAGTATTATTAAGACTCAACGAAATTGACTCCGAATTAGCCAGCCGAAAAATTGACTTGCTTGCCTTACAAAAACATCAAAAAACTGAAAGACAACAACTTGCTATTTCACAAAAAGAAAGACGTTCGGCATTACGACAACTCAACAAAACCATTAAGTCCGATCAAGATAAATTAAAACAATTACAAGCAAACCAACAAAGCTTAACCAACGCAATTACAGCCGCTCAAATTCAAGTTCAAGTCAACCCTGCAAATTTAACTGGCCTATATAAGTTAAAGAAAAAACTAACTTGGCCAGCAAAAGGCAAAATTAAAAGTCGCTTTGGCCAACGACGCAATGGTGATCTAAAATGGAAGGGGGTGATGATCTCAGCTTCTCTTGGGAAAAGAGTCAGCAGTATTGCCGAAGGAATAGTATTATATGCCGACTGGCTTAAAGGTTTTGGTTGGGTAACCGTTATAGATCACGGTAAAGGTTATATGAGCTTATATGGGCATAACCAAGCATTATTAAAAAAGGCTGGTGATTATGTTGAGCCTAATGAGCCAATTGCATTAGTTGGTCAAAGTGGCGGCCAAGCTGATCCTGGTTTGTATTTTGAAATTCGTTATAAAGGTAAAACGGTTAATCCAGCACGTTGGTGTCGATAAACAATGGACAAACATCACGCGCAAATAACTCATATACAAGTCTGTATAGTTAACACTTAATTTAATTAACCTGATAAGAACTAAACTAATTTTGCACATAATCAAAACCATCACACTATTATTAATTTATGCTTTAGCCACAACTCCAGCCTATGCAGGAAAAATCGCGATCGTTATAGATGACATAGGCAACCAAGCTAGTGATAATGATTTGCTAAATTTAAATGAACATTTAACTTATGCCGTTTTACCTCATACCCCTTACAGTTTTGTTTTTTCTCAACGAGCGGCCAAATTACAGCGGGATGTATTAATACATTTGCCAATGCAGGCTGATCACAACAATATTAGCCTTGGGCCTGGTGCATTGACATTAGGGATGTCTAAACGACAACATCAAAATAAACTCATTGCAGCAATGGAGAGTGTGCCTTATGCCATTGGTATTAATAATCATATGGGGAGCTTATTAACCCGTTCAGAGCTACCTATGCAATGGACAATGGAATTACTGTACCAACACAATATGTTTTTTTTAGATAGCAAAACAACCATTTATAGTAAGGTGGAGTCCATTGCGGACCAATATGGCGTTAACGCATTACACCGTAATATATTTTTAGATAACGTGCGCCAACCAGACGTAATGGAATTTCAATTTCAACGTTTAATTAACATAGCGAAACAGTATGGTTCAGCTATTGCCATTGGCCACCCATACCCAGAAACCTATCAATTACTCAGCAAGAACTTACCTTTATTATCAAAAATGGGCATCGAGTTAGTGCCGTTATCAGATCTGCTACCTGTCTCTTTGGCAGTTGAAGCTAATGCCAATGAAGGTGTTATTGATAATAGTGGATTTAATAAAAGCTCAGCCATCTCTATTGAAGTAACTGAGCCCTAATCTGTTGAAAGGTGTTAGTCTATTGGAAGCGTTTAGTATTCAGCGCTGATCTCATAAGATGTGAATTTTCTAATGTTTATCACTCCAGTATCAAACATCAGATACTGACCTTTAATTCCCTGCAAAACACCAGATACACCAACTTCTTTATCAAAGTTATACGAACTAATTTTGGTCGGATATTTTAATACTGGGAATTCGATATTCACTACGTCTTCATCGAGTATTTCAATGCAATCTTCACCAAACTCAAGCTTAATTTCTGATAGACGTTCAGCTATTTGAGGAATTAATTCTTGAGCTTTTGCTTTTAAATCAATCGACTCATTTCCACCTTTTAGCATGGCGCGCCAATTGGTTTTATCCGCTATAAATTCCGCTAACGCTATTTCAACCAAACCTGACTGATATCTTGTTTTAACTTTTATAATTGGTAAGGCTTGTGTTGCACCTTGGTCTATCCAACGTGTAGGCACTTGTGTATGACGTGTTATACCTACCTTTAAACCTGAAGTATTGGCCAAGTAAACGTAATGCTCAATCATGCAATTTTCTTCGCCCCACTGAGGTTCTCTACATGTACCTTGCTCGTAATGGCACGTCTCTGGTTTCATAATACACATGTCACAAGCTGCGAGTTTTCTCATACATGGAAAACAAAAACCTTGAGAGAAACTTTTTTTGGTTTTTTTATCACAGTTCAAACAGCTGATATTTCCGGTATAAGTCAGTGTTAGTGGTTTGCCAATCAAAGCATTTAAAGGCAAGAACTCGTCACCAATTGGTAGTTTATACTCTACTTTTCCAGTTTCTTTATCTAATGAAGAAACCATTTTTTTTACAAAGCCAATCATCTTATTTTTATTCTTATCATTTATTAACCCTTTACTAACCTTAACACAAGGTCGTAAAATTCCATTGCAGAATCTTAGAGTTAAATTTTTATACAAAAAAACCAGCCTACGGCTGGTTTTTAACAGATTAAATTAGTGCTTAGGCAGCTAATAAAGCTTGAATTTTTTTCATCGCGTTCTTTTCTAATTGACGAACACGTTCAGCTGAAACGCTGTACTTATCGGCCAATTCTTGCAAAGTAGTTTTGTTATTATCGTCTAACCAACGACTTTGTAAAATATCTTGGCTGCGCTCATCTAATGTCTTAATCGCAGAGAAAAGGCGTTTGTTGGTATGCTCTTTCCACTCTTGATTAGCGACATTTTCTGCTACATCTGAATTTGCACGTTCTAAGTAAAGCGATGGAGAGTAAGCAGCAGAGTCTGAATCGTCGTCGTCATTACCTATATCAAATGCCATATCGTAATTACTCATACGAGATTCCATTTCCAGCACTTCTTTTTTAGAAACGCCTAAGGTTTCCGCAACGGTGGCCACTTCATCATTACTAAACCAACCTAAACGCTTTTTAGATTTGCGTAAATTAAAAAATAATTTACGTTGTGCTTTAGTAGTTGCAACTTTAACTATGCGCCAGTTTTTAAGAACAAACTCATGTATTTCAGCTTTTATCCAATGAACAGCAAACGATACTAAACGTACGCCGACTTCTGGATTAAAACGTTTAACTGCTTTCATCAAGCCGATATTACCTTCTTGGATTAAATCTGCTTGAGGTAAACCATAACCTGAATAGCTTCTTGCAATGTGCACCACAAAACGCAGGTGCGACATAATTAATTTTTTCGCTGCAGCTAAATTTTCATTTTCATATAAATCAAAAGCAAGTTCACGCTCTTGTTCTGCAGTTAACATATTGATACTGGTAACAGAAGATACATAAGACTCAATGCTACCGCTTTGAGGTGTTATCGCTAAATCCATAGATTGACTTAAATTCGCCATGATCAATCGCTCCTATCTAATAAGTTGAAATGATACTAGCACTCTCAAAGCTAGAGTGCTAATTTTATTTTACACCTTATAGATCTTTTAGTTCTATTACTTAACTTGCTTAGCTTCTTTACTTATTAAATACAAATATCCATGCTATTTATAATTAGTAATTTACTTTTAGCCAAGCTACAGTAGTTATATATGTATCAAATAAAAAGGGGTATTAATGAGCGCTTATGTGGCTAGGCAACCAATATTAAATATTAACGAAGAAACTATCGGTTTTGAGTTATTATTTAGGGATAGTCCTAACAATAGTTTCCCACATATTGACCCCAACGAAGCAACGTCTAACCTGATCACGCAAAACCAGCTCACTATAGGCTTAGAGGAGATTTGTCAAAATAAGTTAGCTTTCATTAACTTCCATGAGTTAAGTCTGTTAAATAAAATCCCAACATTTTTGAACAAAGATACAACTGTAGTAGAAATACTTGAAGATGTGACAATCAGCCCAGAAATAATAGCAGTCTGCAAAGAACTTTATGAACAAGGCTATAAGTTAGCGCTGGACGACCATGACTTTGATGAAAGGTGGGCTCCGCTTTACCCTTATACTCACATCATTAAAGTCGATATTTCACAGCTTAATACTGTTCAAATCACCAATTTCTCTCGTCAAATCAAAGCCGACTACCCAAATATTATTCTATTAGGTGAGCGAGTCGAAACTGAATATCAATTACAAATGTTAAAAGAATTAGATTTCACTTTGTTTCAGGGATTTTACTATGCTCAACCAGAAATGGTTGAACAGACAGGACTTTCAACCGACAAATTAAAACTATTAAAATTGATAAGTCTAATGACAACGCCAGAAGTCACTTTTGATCAAGTTACTAACATCATTGATAAAGAAGCCAGTATTTCTTTTGCATTATTACGCTATATATCTTGCTCTGCATTTGCAGTAGGTAAAGATGTAACGACAGTTAAACATGCACTGACATATTTGGGGTTTACAGAAATCAAAAAGTTTGTCGCGTTAATATCGTTAGCCAACTTAAGCTCGCACTCTAATCCTGAACTACATAACATGGCAATTTTAAGAAGTAAATTCTGTGAATTATTAGAAGAGCTTAGTAATGAGAAAGGTCCGACTCCCAGGGCGTACTTAACCGGCTTATTATCACTAATATCACCAATCCTTAATATTCCGATTGAAAATATCGTTCCAAAACTACCAATTGATAACACAATGAAAGATGCATTATTGCAACGAAAAGGGGTGTTAGGCGGCTACCTAATAATATGTGAAGCTTATGAAACTGGAGATTGGGACATAATTGTAAATACAGCCCACAAGATTGGCTTAGATAAAGATGATATTGGAGAGGCTTATCATGAAGCGTTAATCTGGCAAAATACTTACTTACAAAAAGACACCATGTTAAGCCCAACTCATTTAATCTAAATCTGGTTCAATTTCTTTTACGTGACGATGTACTGACCAAAATGCACCCGAGAAGCCTAAACCAGAAGCAATTAACATCAAAATCCCAAATTCTGACAGAGTTAGGCCTTCAATTAAAAAATCAGCCATATATAAACCAGATATTTCACCTATAGCTGATTGCATCCACCAAATGACAAACGTGACAATCAAAAAAGCAACAAACCCACCCATAAGACCATACCAAATTCCCGTATAGACAAAAGGCCGCTGAATAAAGCTTTCTGTTGCACCTACAAGTTTCATCACTTCAATCTCTTCTCTGCGAGATATAATAGATAAACGAATAGTGTTACCAATGATCAATACAACTGAAATCATTAATAACAATGCCACGGTAATAACCGCTTCCTCTAACATACTAACAATCGCATTTAACCGAGTTAGCCAATCTATATCCAGTTTGCCAAAATCAATTTCACGCTCTTTTTCTAACTTGGCTAATAAACTTTTAGCTGCGTCAGCTTGTCGATGATATTTAGTTGGCGTAACAATAAAAGAGGCAGGTAAAGGATTTGATTCTAAATAATCTAACGCCTCACCAAAACCAGACAAAGATTTAAATTCTTCAATCGCGTCATCTTTACTTACATATTTTAACTTTTCTACTTCATCATAACTACGAATTCGGCGTATAGCGCTCGATATTTGCTGATCTGATAAGCCATCGTTTAAAAATAAGCTGATCTCCGAGGCACTGTCCCAATCCAAATTAATTGATTGCACGTTTTTTACAATAATATGTAGGGTAGCTGGCAAGGTTAAACTCAAGCCCATAACAGCAATAGTCATTATAGAAGCAAGCGGCGTTCTCCAAATCTCTCCTATGCTGGTAATGATTTGACGTAAGTTATGGATCCAAAAGTAAATAAACTTTTGAATTGGATTAACCGACTTTGAACTTGCGCCACTAGAATCTGTAGAAAATAATATACTCATTAAAAAATCCCACTGTCGTTTGATAGACCACCATCGGCTGCTAGTCCATCGTTGATCATGCGACCTTCTTTAAGGGTAAAGCTACGGTGTTTCATTCTAGCAATGAGCCCCAAATCATGTGTGGCTATTAAAACAGAGACGCCCACATCATTAAATTGTTCAAATACGTTAATAATATCTTTTGATAATTCAGGGTCTAAGTTACCAGTTGGCTCATCTGCTAATAATAGTGGTGGCTTATTCACTACCGCTCTAGCAATACCAACACGTTGTTGTTCACCACCAGATAGATATTTAGGATACAGTCTAACTTTGCTTAACAGTCCCACTTTATCTAATGCCGCATGCACACGTTTGGTAATTTCACCTTGAGTATAAATACCTTCAATCACGAGAGGTAGAGCAACATTATCAAAAACACTATGCTCTTGTAATAAACGATGACTTTGAAAAATCATGCCTATATCTCGTCGTGCAAAAGGAACTTGTTTTGCAGATATCTGATTCAAATTTTTACCATTGATAAATACATTACCAATAGAGGGTCTCTCTATCATGCTGATCAATTTTAAAAGTGTACTTTTACCTGCACCTGAATGCCCTGTTAAAAAGGCCATTTCGCCTTTTTGCAGGTGAAATGACACTCTTTCTAGAGCTCGAAAGCCACCAGGATAAGTTTTACTCACCTGCTCAAACTTGATCATTTAACGCATTCCAATTTTTAAGTGCATTTATTATTCGTTATAGATTAACTCATGCTAGAGATAGAAAAAAGCCAGAAATTTAGTTTCTGGCTTGATATTAACTACATCAATCTATAAACATGACTATTAGCTAAGGTGTTTATTAAACTAATCACTAAATTATTCGCTAAAAAGAGCGTCAATGAAGGCTTCGTGTTCAAACGTTCTTAAATCGTCTACACCTTCACCCACACCTATATATCGAATTGGTATACCAAACTGCTCAGCAACAGCGAATATTACTCCACCTTTGGCTGTACCGTCTAATTTAGTTAATGATAACCCCGTTAAACCAACCGCTTCATTAAATATTTTAGTTTGGCTAATGGCATTTTGGCCAGTAGTTGCATCTATGGTTAACATGATTTCATGCGGTACTTCAGAATTAAATTTTTTCAGAACACGAACTATTTTTTCTAGCTCTTGCATCAAGTTATCTTTATTTTGTAAACGCCCTGCTGTGTCTGCAATTAACACATCAGCTTTTCTCGCTTTAGCTGCCTGATAAGCATCAAAAATAACCGAGGCGCTATCTGAGCCAGTATGTTGTGCAATTACAGGCACATCATTACGCTCCCCCCAGACTTGCAACTGTTCAACTGCCGCAGCTCTAAATGTGTCACCAGCAGCTAACATGACTGATTTGCCTTGTTGTTGAAACTGCTTGGCCATTTTACCAATAGTTGTTGTTTTACCAACACCATTAACACCAACCATTAAAATAACAAATGGACCATCCTCGGCTTTAGCAACTAAAGGTTGATCTGATTTTTTTAAAATATCGGTCATTTCAGACTTTAATAAATCATAAAGCGCATCAGCATCTTTTAAGTCTTTTCTGTCTGCATGTTCAGTTAATCTATTGATTAGCTTTACTGTGGTGTCCATACCAACGTCAGCCATTAATAAATGAGTTTCTAGCTCTTCATATAACTCGTCATCAATAGCTTTGCCTTTAAATAAAGAAGCAAAACCGCCACCTATTTTCTGACGGGTTCTTGATAACCCACTTCTTAGCCGTTCAAGTAAACCTGCTTTTTGATTGTCTGTTTCTGTTTCTGTTTCTGTTTCTGTTTCTGTTTCTGTTTCTGTTTCTGTTTCTGTTTCTGTTTCTGTTTCTGTTTCTGTTTCTGTTTCTGTTTCTGTTTCTGTAGATAAGTTTACATCTTCTACATTATCATTAGGCAATGCTTCTTGGGACTCTATTTCTGATGATTCAACTTCTGATATGGTTGGAGTTAAATCTTTTGATTTATCTTTTTTTAACCACGAAAATAAACCTGACTTCTTTGACATGAAAAAAACCTTTAAAAGACGTAAATTGCACGGGATAATAGTAATACCAATCCGTATAAAGAGTTGGTATAAATTGATATAGGCCGTATGTTAACCTAATTTCAGTGATTAATTAACCATTGAACGGTCAAATATCTCTACCTAATTAGTATCTTATTTTCGGATAGATAATTTGTCATTTGGTATTACTGGATAATGCCAAATAACTATAGCCAAAGAAGGCCTTATTGTGAGAGCAACATCTAAGTTTCAAAACAAAAATAGCACCAATAGGAAATCAAACTCACAATCCGGTGAAATACGTATCATTGGTGGCGCGTGGCGCGGAAGAAAACTCAAAGTGCAAGACAAAGAAGGGTTAAGGCCAACAACCGACAGATTAAAAGAAACTGTGTTTAATTGGTTAATGATGGATGTTCGTCAAGCTGACGTTTTAGATTGTTTTTCAGGAGCTGGTTCACTTGGTTTTGAAGCAGCTTCAAGAGGTGCAAACTCGGTGATTTGTATTGAAAAAAACAAATCCGCAGCAAATCAGTTAAAAGACAATGCAAAAGTACTCGATGCTGGACAACAGATCAACGTGATCCAAGCTGACTTTTTCACAGCGATACAAACGTTAAACACACCGTTTGATTTGGTTTTTATCGACCCTCCTTTTCATCAAAATATGGTACAGCCTTGTCTACAGGCATTATTTGACAACCAAGTTGTGCAGTCAGGTACTTTGGTGTATTTAGAACAAGAAATTAATGGGTGCTATAATATTATGGATTCAGAATTTGCTCAGCGCTTTAGTCTTAAAAAAGACAAAACCGCTGGACAAGTATTGGCACAGTTATTTGAGGTATTGTGAATGCTATTTAGTTGTAAGATGAACAGCTCATTTTTATAAAATCGGCCTTTAAATCAACTGCAAGCTTGATCTCGCCCTGCACCTTTTGCTCTGTATAACGCTTCATCTGTTTTTTCAAACCAGTTATGAAAGTCAGACTCTTCTGGATATTCAGCAATGCCAATACTAACGGTTACTTTACCCACATTTTCAAATGGATATTCCCTAACTGTTTCTAGCATTCTTTTTGCTAACTTTTGTGCAGATTCAAGAGACGTTTCTGGTAATAGTATAACAAATTCATCACCCCCCCAACGTGCGATAGTATCGCTTTGACGGACAACAGAGTTAAATACATCAACCAGCTCCTTTAATACTCGGTCACCCACATTATGACCTAATTCATCATTAATTTTTTTATAATGATCTATATCCACCAGCATTAAACTCGCTGGAGTTTTTGAACGTTTAATAACGTGGATCTTATCTTTAATGTATTGAGTGAAATAAGAACGATTATATAAATCAGTTAATTGATCATGAAATGAAATATATTCCAAGTCTTGGTTGGCTTTTTCTAACACAGATGTAACTAACTCTAACTCTTCATTTTTATTATTTAATAAACGATTAAACTGATTTAATTGCCTTTGTCTCAATACCAACACGAATGTAATAATTAAAACGACTAAACCTAGCTGGAATAATAACCAATAATCAGTTTCTTTGATTATTTTAACATTATTCCATTTTTTCATAATCGTAATTCGTTGGGCTTCTGTTATTTGGGCTATCGCATCATTGATCAGAGGAAGTAATGCTTCTTTACCTTTGATAACTCCAACTCTTAATTGATCTTCTGGGCCCGCCCAACCAGCTACCTTTAAATTGCCATATCCGTATTGCTGAGCTTTGGCATTGAGAGAGAGCATTGAGCCAACCAGTATGTCAACCTGCTTATTCGCAACTTGTCTAAGCCCTTCATCTTCAGAACTCACATATACTTTTTGAATATCAGGAAAATATTGTTCAATATATTCTGTGATCCGGTAGTTTTCCACAACACCTAAACGTTTCTCACCAAGACTGGATAAATCTTGAATAAAAGGCTGCTCTCTTAATGACACCAATACATTTGGAGAGCGATAATAAACATCGCTAAAGGATAAATACTCTTGACGTTTTGGCGTTTTATTTAACATCAATACAAGATCGCATCGAGCTTCTTTTAAGAAGGTAATTGTTTCAGGCCAAGATGACGTTTCAACAAGGTTAAAAGACAGGTTTGTATATTGTTTTATTAAATCTAAATACCCTGACGAAATACCAATATGTTGACTATTCTCCATAGCTTCATAAGGCATCCAACTAGGATCTATACAATAAGAGACATCGGTATTGTTACTGCTTGAAGAGAATGCTGATGACGGAAACAATAACGCACTCATGAAAAAAAATAGAGTTACCTTTGCTAAATAAATGTTCTTAACTGACATATCTACTGTCTACTTTTTATTTTTTTAGTTTATAAATGAGTTAAAAAGTAAGCATTCGCTTTTGTTATATACCAATATAAATGGCATATAAAAAATAAGTAACTCTGTTTTTGGATAAATACAAATCCAATGTTCTAGGTATAATTTACAACATCAATCCGGATAGATTAACATGATCCCGAAAATTCTAGCTGCCTCCAAGACTCAAACACAAATACAGCCACTGCATTAGACAAATTCATACTACGGCTATCAGGCTGCATAGGAATTCTCAACCAATTCTCTTTTGGCATACTGTTTAATACATCATCCGGTAATCCCCTGGTTTCAGGGCCAAACACTAAGCTGTCGCCAGCTTGATAACTAACTTGAGAATGAAAATTAGACCCCTTTGTTGTGCAACTAAACAATCTTGAGTCGGGATGAGTATCGACGTACGCTTGAAAGTTTGGATATCGTTTCACATTGGTAAATTCATGATAATCCAAACCTGCTCTACGGACTTTTTTCTCATCTAAGTCAAAGCCTAATGGCTCTATTAAATGTAAGTTAAACCCCGTATTGGCACATAAGCGCACAATATTACCCGTATTAGGTGGAATTTCAGGTTGATATAACACAATGTTTAACATGCCAGCTATTGCTCTTAACTTCAAATTGCTGACAATAATACCAGTGCCTTGGCTATTTACGCAGTATTTATTTACGCAGTATTTATTTACGAGACTTAGAATTAATCATTATCTTTTAAAAAGATAAATATTTTATCTAACACATCAACTCTTGGTTTATCTAGCTCAATAAACAATTCATGCTTAGCATTTTCAATAACAATTGGCATATCATTAATACATGGATTACCAAGTCTGGCTAATTCATTGCAAAATGAATCTTGTGCTACGTTATCAACTACTTCGTCATTCTGTGCTTGGAAAACCATTATAGGTAACTTGACCAAGTTAAGTTCTTCAAATGCCGTATCAATGGCGCTAACCGATTCTTTTATCCAATTAAAGGTAACACTACCTAATTGTAACTCTGGTTTTTCAGCATAAATAGATCTGAAATATTGATAACGTTGCTCACTTGTTGTTAATTGGTTCTCTTCAAATTTGACCGGATTATAATCTTTCCCTCCAAAAAAATATGGATTTTGGTCAGTCACTATCGAAGTTGTCCAGTTAACAAAATTTAAAATACCTTTAGCAAGAGGTTTTGGTATTGACCCTGACTTTAATCCCCACATTGGAGAAGAAAATACCGCTTTAGAGAACTGCTCAGGGTGTTGCTGAACATAGCGTAATCCAATAGCTCCGCCCATTGAATGACTAACAAGGATCAATTCTTTATTGTATTTTGGCTTTACCACTTCCTCAATAAACTGATGAAGATCAACAACATAATCATTAAAGTTTTCAACATAACCTTTATATTTATTTTCTAACCGTCTACTAGACAAGCCTTGGCCTTGATGATCAATGATAAATACCGAATATCCCTGTTGGGTAAAATCATATACAAGTTCGTGATACTTTTCATAACCTTCAACTCTTCCAGGGGAAAGTACAATTGCCTTTTTTGCATTAGGTACTAATGAATAAGCATAATGAATATTTAGCTGTTGCGTATTAACAAAGTGGCCTTTAACAACATTTGTGTTCCAAAAAGGTAATAAAGTTTCAGATACAAACCTTGGGAAAACGGATTCTCGTTTAGTTAATTCTTGGGAAACATAACTATATTCTTTACTTTCAACGGACACTGAAATACCTACTCCAAAACTAAATAATAACAAAAAAGCTATATGCTTCATTACACTTCCTTACATTCGATTAAGATTACAATCGTAAATAGATACTTCAAATCATTTACTAAGTTATAGGTTAAAACAATTGATAACGGTAATTAAGTCATTGTTGTAAACGGCCGGATAGTAAACTATTAATGTTACATTAATGTTGTAAATATTTAATTAACATTACTAGTTTATAAATTAACATAAATTTTAATTATTTTGACAATATTTACTTAAGAAACTGACTGGCCTGCCGATATGGTGTTGGGTAGTCATATAAATAATGGTGTCAATCATGATTCAATTAAATTCAGATTTAACTCGCGGCCTTGATTTATTCTCGTCTGAGCAACGTAGAAGTATGCAACAAAACAATGAATTACTTTCATCTAATAATGTTGAATCAACGACTGTATCGTTAACACAAAGTAATGAGCAAAGTTTCACTTTCTTTTATCGTTCAGTGCATCAAAGTGTTGGACAAAGCATTGGTAGCGAACAAAGCCAAATGCAAAAAGAAATGGCGGAAAAAGAGCTTGAACTTCAAGATGAACGCTCTGATGTAGCATCCAACAATATTTTAAAATTCATAGAGCAAAGATTACAACAAGATACATTAGATGGCGCATCGCCTGAAGAGTTATCTAGCCGTATTAATGCCGCTCTTGAAGGATTTGAAACTGGTTATGAAGAAGCCAATGAAATATTAGGCCAGCTGAGTTTGTTAAACCCTGAATTGGGAAGTGAGATCTCATTAACTCAATCCAAAGTATTAGAGGGAATTGAACAGTTAAAACAAACTTACTTAGGCACAACTCCAGAAGCTTCAGATGAGGCTATTGAAGTTGTTGAAGAAGCTCTAAATAACGAATCTGATAATACATCGATTAGTAATTCAATAACAAACTCAGAACCTTTTATACAAGGTAGTTTAATTTCTCAAGCCCAAGACTTTAGTTTTGAGTTGGTCACAACTGACGGCGATAAAGTGACTATATACGCCAGCTCTTTGATGGCCCAACAAAATGAATCTGGTTTTAGTTCCGCAGAACAAAACGGCCAACTAGTTGAAATGGCTTATCAATCTAACTCTGTCGTAAAAGAAAGTTCGTTCATGTTTTCAGTTGAAGGTGACTTAGACGAAGATGAATTAGAAGCTATTAATAATTTACTTAATAACGTTAATGATTTAGCCAAAGACTTTTATAGTGGCGATCTTGAAACTGCATTTAATAAAGCGGTGCAATTAGATTATGACGCAGAAGAGATCAGTGACTTCTCTATTTCGCTTACCCAAATCCAGAACTTTACTGCCTACAAAGCTTATCAAACTGACACACCAATCAGTAACGTTAATGCATTTAATGAATTAAAGCCTCTAGCTGATTTTACTGATCAAATACAAGCTACATTGGCAACATTAGAAAGTTTATTTGAGCACCCAAGAGACTTAATGTCTGAAATAGCCAAGCAAATTAACGAATTAAATAAACCGCCAGAGTACCCAGATAATCAGGTAGATTTCTTTGATTTTGCGACTACGTTAATGGACAAAATAGCAGAGCTTTCAGAGTTAAACGCTGAAGAAGTTAATTAACACTAATAAATCTTAATACTCGTGAATTTTAATAATTCTCTGTTACTTACAAGCTCAAGTTAAGTTGGTAAGTAACAGGGGATATAACAAACACTACTATTTATTCACTATCTTCTGTCTAGACATGTCTATTTTCTGACACATATCGTCTAAACCAAGTAACATTCTGCGGCTAAACCGATGAATTAAGTCTGCGTCCACTTCCATGAATTGATTGTTTTTTACCGCGGGGATCATTTTCCATTGCTGCCAATTAATTTTAGGTTGTGGTTTTTTTGAATCTTCCTGAGGCATTATGATTAATTGAGGTTTGGCAACAATCACATTTTCAATGCTTAGTTGTGGATAGCTTGTACTGTTATCAGAAAATACATTTGTCGCACCACAGGTTTCTAATAACTGATGTATCCAAGTATTTTTGTTTACCGACATTAAGGGCTCAGGCCATAATTGATAAAATACAGATATAGGTGGCTTGCCTTTATACATTTGACGAATATTCTCTAAGTCTGCTGTATATTGCTCGGCTAACTGTTCTGCTTTTTTCTCGTGTCCAGTCAACCTTCCCAAGTAACGTAACTCATCAGCAACACCTCCTATGTTATTTGGTTCACTATAAGCAAGTGTTAACCCTAAACGTTCTAACTGTTCTATATCTGCAACCTTATTTCCACTACGCCAAACAATAACCAGATCTGGACGCATTTCTAATATCTTTTCTATTTGTATTCCGTGATAACCACCGATCCGAGGAATATCCAAAGCTTGTTCTGGAAAGTCGGCATATGCAACTGTCCCTACAATTAACTTTCCAGCTCCGATAGCAAACAGAGATTCAACAATATGCGGGGCAAGTGCAATAATACGTTTGGCTGGCGCTTTAGTTTTAGCTGTTTCTATCGCAGCAGGTAACTGTGCCGCTTTGCTTGTAAGGCTGACACCTAATACTAATGCGCAAGATAAAAACACGAACCGTTTAATTACAACTGATGTTAGTTTATACATATACACCCTATTAATAATCAAAGCCTTTTTGTGCTTTAACGCCAGAATCAAAAGCATGTTTTACATTTCGTACTTCACTTACGGTATCAGCAAGCTCTGTTAATTCACGATGCGCCGCACGCCCTGTTAATATAACTGACTGCATAGGCGGTCTATTTTTTATCGTTGTTAAGATATCGTCCAACTCAATATAACCGTACTTCACCATGTAAGTTAACTCATCCAAAAGAACTAAGTCGATAGACTCATCAGCCAAGTATTGTTTGCCTATTTGCCAAGTTGCTTGTGCGGCTTTAGTGTCAGATTCACGATTTTGTGTTTCCCACGTAAAACCGGTTTCCATATGAGTAAATGGTACGCCTAATTTTTCTAATAAATTACGTTCGCCACACTCCCATCCGCCTTTTATGAATTGTACAACCGCGGCTTTTTTACCATGACCAACACAACGAGCAACTGTGCCAAAACCAGATGTAGACTTCCCCTTACCGTTACCGGTAATAACTTGAAACACACCTTGCTCCGTTTGTGCAGCGGCAATTCTTTCATCAACGGCAGCTTTCAATTTCTTTTGGCGCTCTACGTGCTTTTGCTCTTTTTCATTTAACTTTTTATCTTCGCTCATGCTGTCATTCCTAAAATTTGTTTAATTTTTTCAATATCTAAATATGTGGTTAACATATTTGCTAATTGGTTCAACTGACTTTCTCTGTGTGCATCTAAGTCAAAACCTTGGTTAATATTATGCTTGGGATCTATCCAATCAAAAATAGCCTTGTTCATTTCTGGGCTATCAAACAAACCATGAATATAAGTCCCCATAATTTGGTTATCTGCAGATACAAAACCGTCATTTTTTATATCAGAGCTGTTTTTATCTGTGCTGCTAACATCACTGTTTGTCTTTATATTAAATGCAGGGACGTTAAGTGCCTCACCTGAACTTTCACCGCAATGAATTTCATAACCTTTAAAGTTAGCCGCATCAATTGAAAAACAAGACTGACCTTGAATTTGTTTCAACTGTTTATTGACAGTTAACTCGGTAGAAAAATCAGCAAAACCTAAACCATCAATCGACAACTGATTAGACTCTATCCCATGAGGATCGTTAATGGTTTGACCTAACATTTGAAAACCACCACAAACACCCAGCAACTTACCACCATAACGTAAATGGCGATTAATTTTACTCAACCATCCGTTTTGTTTTAAATGGGTTAAGTCGCCAATTACATTTTTACTACCCGGTAAAATC
>JAWUWS010000077.1:0-12577 GCA_034111705.1 Psychrosphaera sp. | reverse complement strand
CAAGGCTCGGCTGACTTGCCATTGCAATTTAAAAGGTAAGTAACTGCATATAAATAACAAGCTAACAAGGAACCAAGTTCCCCAATATTTTGGGTGTAGGTATTCAAATTTAAGCAGCTTTACATCTTCAACTTGCTCTAGTGTGGATTTATTGCTCATAACTTCTCTTAAGGGGGACAATTAAATAAAGTACTATTTCAACCGTAATATTGTCTTGTTTATTGTTAGGGAAAATTTCGCCTATAGGCTAACAATCGCAGCGAGTAAGTACAATAAAAATCATCTTGAACAACCATTATTAACACAAACATTTAAGTTTAGTGTTTGAGTTTTATAGTGAGGTGTTAATAACTTTTAAACCAACGCTTTTAATGCAGTAATTGAGTAACCAATTAAGTAACTTCATTGTTGAAGCTCTTTAAATTACATTATTGTATTTTCGAATATTTCGAATACTAGCAACAACCAACTTTTGATTGACATAATCAAACGCTTTAGGCACTTTATCTATATGAAATAAAAGTAAAAGCACTCAATGGATTTGAAGTTTTTGAAGACTCCGCAGTTTTACAACAACAACGCTACCAAGTTAGCCGAACAATACCTTTCAAAAACGTTTGAACAGGTGCATCAAAGTTGGGCGCAGTTTTTACCCACGGTAATAAATAATCCCAACGCTCGCATTCTAGACTTAGGTGCAGGCTCAGGTCGCGACGTTAAATACCTTGCAGAATTAGCCGCTAACACTCACCAAAAAAATAATAACGTTCAAATCTTTGCCGTTGAGCCAGCACAAGAATTAGCTGCCATTGGACAAAAGACCACGGACATTTTAAACGTAAAATGGATCAATGATTCATTACCTGCGTTATCAAAAGTCAGCAAACAAGAAGTCAGTTTTGACTTAATCCTACTCAGTGCGGTTTGGATGCATATTCCACCAAGTGACCGCGCCCGTTCAATTCGTAAACTAGCAAACTTACTTAAGCCCGGCGGGAAATTGGTTATTTCGCTTAGACACGGACAGACAGAAGATGATTACAAACAACGAAAAATGTTTGATGTCAGCGCAGATGAATTAAAACAATTTGCTACGGATGTTGGTTTATTCACAAAATTAGAAACCGTAAAAGAAGACGATAAACTTGGGCGTGACCATGTTTCTTGGCAAACTGTTGTGTTGCAAATGCCAGATGATGGTACAGGCGCATTCCCACTTATTAGGCACGTTGTAATTAACGACAATAAATCAGCAACTCACAAACTTGCCTTGTTAAGAGTGCTTTTACGTATTGCCGACGGGCATGCTGGTGCAGTTATTAGAAGAGAATCTTCACCTTCAGGTGACAGAGTAATTTTGCCAGCAGGTTTAGTAGCACTTTATTGGTGTCATCAATATAAAGAACTAATAGACACACATAACCTATTTCAAACGCCTAATAAAACTCACAATATGGGTTTTATGAAACCAGATGGTTGGCATCAATTAACACACCGCACAGCATCTGATTATCGCATTGGTAATTTATTCATAGGTGATGATGCCATTGCTCTGCATAAAACGATTTCAGCCGCACTGAGCAATATAAAAACCATGCCTTGCCGCTACATTACTTTGCCAAACAGTGATCAAACTGTATTTGAAGTAGCCAGCAAAACCGTTAAAGCCAAAGATAGCATTTTTCTCGACTTGGCAACGTTAGAACAATGGGGTGAATTTTCATTACCTGAATCTACATGGTTAGCTTTTAATCGCTACGCTTGCTGGATAGAACCTGTACTTGTAAGCGAATGGGTAAAAACAATGGCTAGTTATGCAGGTAATAAACAATTTGCAGCGCCTGAACAACAGCATCACTTACAGCAAGCATTAAACTGGTTAGAGCCTAAACGCACAACAATAGAAGTGCGCAATCGTTTTGAACAATTAAAGCAACAAACTCCAGAAATAGCGCAATGTGTTTGGTCGTCAAAGTCGTTAAAACAAAAATACGATATAGACCACAGCATGCCATTTGCTCGTTGGCCTAATAACGACTTGTGGAATCTACTGCCAACAGATTGCCAAGTGAACAATGAAAAAAGTGATCGTTTACCAACAGAGCACAAGTTAAAAGCATCAAAAGAACGCATTCAACATTGGTGGCAACAAGCGTGGCTTGAGCAGAATCAAGCCCAAGTCGAAGATCAAAACCAAAACCAAGACCAAAACAGTACAAACTTAGAAATAAAAGAACAATCTGCGGCATACAAAATCAGTGCTGAACCTTTAATAACAACAAAAGCAAAACAGTCATTAGATTTAAAACAAGGGCAAAATAAACGCTTTTTTGCCGAAGCGAATATTGCACTACCGGGATTAAGCTCAGATAACACCTCAATAGATGATGTATTTGAGGCACTGGTAATGCAGCGTGGTAGATTAAAAGAAATGCAGCAGTTGAGAGAGTGGTGATGGTTAAGCTATTAATGGAATATGTTAACAAAATTTTTAAAATTAAGAGGCAATTAAAGAATATGAATTATACACCTCCTCTCGCAGTATCATTTCTGTGGAATAGTGCAGATGAGAATTCTTTAAAGAACATTATAGATGATATAAGTAATCAGTTATCACGCACTGTAGATAATCCTTTTTCGAGAGGGTTAGATGTTCCTATTTTTTATTATAGATATGAAGATGAAGACAGCCCCACATTATCAAATCCGGCTAATGAAGCTGAAACAAATTTAATCATAGCTTTCACAAGTGTTAATACAGCATCATGTTCAGATTGGAGAGACTATCTTAAAAATATACAAAGCCAACCAGATTTTAAGTTAATAGGTGTATCCATAGATAAAGCAGGGTTAAATCATGCTACAGATCTCAATGGGCTTAATTTTATACGAGCTTTTGACTGGACAGACGAAAATAAAGCACTTAACGTTACATTAAGTGTTTTACATGAAATTTATCGACTTGGTTATTCCTTACCGGATAGTAAAGCTTTAGGACAAGATTCATCTATTAAAATATTTTTAAGTCATGCAAAGGTAGGTGAAACAGGTATACAACATGCTGAAGCAATTAAACTTTATATAGATAAAACTAACCTTACTAATTTTTTTGATGCAACCACGATCACCCCAGGTTTCGATTTTGAAAAAGAAATTAAGGGTCATATGGAAAACTCAACTTTATTAGCAATTTTAACAGATACATACACTTCAAGATTTTGGTGCCAAAAAGAAATAATTCACGCCAAAGCTCTGGATAGGCCTATTGTTATACTTAATTCTTTAGAATTATATGAAGATAGAAGTTTTCCCGAATTGACAAATGCTCCTGTTGTTCATGTGAACTCAACCCCTCTTACAGAAAAAAGCATATTAATAACTTTAATTGCTTGCTTGGTTGAAACAATCAGACAGAATTATGTAATTAACAACTTGTTGTGTTACCAAAGAGGCGGATTGATTGATAAAAATGCTCAAATTCTTTCTAGGCCTTTAGAGTATCGGAAAGCAATACTAAACATTGATAAAGGAATAACTAAATATTGTTATCCTGAACCACCAGTGTATAGAGATGAATCATCATGGCATGAGATACTGGGGGTTTCATCTTCAACACCACTTTGGCAGGAAGACCAGCTAAAAACATTATTATCTATGAAAATCGGTATTTCAATCTCTGAATTTTCAACGTTGGATAATAATGATTATGAGCAAAACTTACCCTCTAATGCTTTAACTAAATTATCACAAGAGCTCGCTCGACACCTCTTTTCTAGGAGCGCTACTCTAATCTATGGCGGTGATTTAAGACCTGATGGTTTTACCGAATTTATTTTAAATGAAGCTGCTGCTTTAAAATATCAAAATCAAGAACTAAGTGCAGTAGTTGAAAATCATTTAGCTTGGCCTTTACATCTTTTAGACAAAGAAAAAATCAAGGAATGGAGAGCTAATAATTTTGAGATAATTAAAACCGTGAAACATCAACCACCAGAAGATATTGAGATCCTATTTCCCCGAGATAAACCTTTGCTACCATCTACACCAGAAAATAACTATATTTGGTCGCGTTGCTTAACTGAAATGAGAAATCAGAGCATTAATTCATCTGACGTTAGAATCTGTGCCGGAGGTAAAAGAAGTAAATTTAAAGGAACAATGCCTGGGGTGCTTGAAGAGATTATTTTAAGCTTAACGAAAAATAAACCTATATTTTTAATCGGTGGGTTTGGTGGAATTGTGCATGATGTTTGTAAACTTTTATTGGATTCTTCTATCGAGTTATCTTTAACAGAAAAGTGGCAGTTGGAGAATAATGAAGGTTATGATGAATTGCAAACATATGCAAATAAATTCAATAAACGAGTACATTATAATGAATTAGTAAGCTTCTTATCGACTATATCGCTGAATAAGTTAGCAGCAATTTCAGGACTTAGCGAAGAAGAGTATAAGCAATTAATGACTACACAATTTATAGATGAAGCTATATACCTTTGTTTAAAGGGATTAAAAAAAATAAAGAATCAATATGATCAAAATCAATAACCGTCAATCAATAAAAACTAGCTGTGGTTACGACACTTTTTGGAAATTTGCTTACGAACGGCAAAATATTTTCATGAAAAGGCTACAAGGTGAACAACGTAATCTAACCGATGATGATGTTTTACAGAACTTCAAGTTTACAAATACCTATAGGGCTTCTGATAGAGTTAGTCAGTATTTAATTAAAAATGTAATTTATACTAAAAAATTTAGTGTTATTGATACTGTATTCAGAATTTTACTATTTAAACTTTTTAATAAAATAGAGACTTGGGAGTTATTAGAAAAAACATTTGGTGAAATTACGACTAAAACATATTCATCCAATAGATATATCCAAGTGTTAGACAATGCCATGGATAATGGAATCAGAATTTACTCTAACGCCTATATGATGGCTTCTGGTTCGAAAGTATTTCCGGTAAAAAGAAAACATCATGCTCATTTTTTGCTTCTGGATAAGATGCTTAAGGACGCACTTCCTCAAAAATTAGAAAGCTGCAACACCATGGAAACGGCATACAATCTGATTTTATCATACCCTATGGTGGGTAATTTCCTCGCATACCAATATGTTACTGATATTAATTATAGTGAAGTCACCTCATTCTCAGAATGTGAGTTTACTGTTCCGGGTCCAGGGTCAAAAGATGGAATCAGAAAATGTTTTAAAGATAAGGGCGGTTATTCTGACTCCGATATTATTAAATTTATGACAGATAAGCAGGAATATGAATTTGAAAGGTTAGGATTAGACTTTAAATATTTGGGTAGTAGAACCCTACAATATATAGATATTCAGAATGTTTTTTGTGAAACCGATAAATATTGTAGGGTCGTACATCCTGAGCTTGAAGGTTATTCTGGTCGTACAAGAATTAAGCAAAAATTTAAAATAAATAATAAGTCTCTCGACTTATTTTACCCACCCAAGTGGAATATAAGGATGTAACTTTATGGATTTAGATGAATATCAACAGCGAGCTGTCGAAACAACCCACTTCAAATTAAAAGAAGATGATGGAAAGTTTATAACTTTAATGGGGCTTGCAGGGGAAGTCGGGGAGTTGGCAACAGAGTATAAAAAGCAACTTAGAGATGGTAAAGGGTATTCTGTTTTTAAAGATAAATTAACTGAAGAGCTCGGAGACATATTGTGGTACCTATCTGCAATTGCGGAACATGAGGAGTTGAAGTTAAATGATATTGCCGAATTCAATCTGCATAAAACTGAAGACAGATGGAAAGATAATGCAATATTGTCGTCTTCGGATTTATTAGATAAAGGTTATCCTTTAAATGAACAAATTCCACGAACCTTTTCTGTCTCATTCCAAGAAGTTTTACACGAAGACCAACAAAAATATATAAGTGTTACCTGGGATGAAGGGACTTTTGGGGATCCTTTAAGAGACAACTCCTATGCTGCCGATTTTTATCGCTTTCACGATGTGTTTCATCTCTCATATGCCGTTATCTTAGGCTGGTCACCTGTAGTGAGAGGGCTTATGAATAAAAAGAGAAAGTCTATTTCTAAAATCGATGAAGTTGAGGATGGAGGTAGGGCTGTTGTCATTGACGAAGCTATTTCATCATTAGTTTTTGAAAATGCTAAAAAGCATAGTCAATTTATAAATCAGCAAGTAGTCGATTACTCATTACTCCGTACAATTAAAGAACTAACTAAACATTTAGAAGTTAGCATCAAAACAGGAAAAGACTGGGAAGAGGCAATTTTACTTGGCTTTTCACTCTGGAATAAATTAAAAGATCATAATGGTGGTGTAATTCACTGCGATTTGATTAATAGAACCATGACGTTTGAGGAAAAAAGAGGGACAACGTATGAGTAAAACTATTAAAAATGTATTTGTTAGTCATCACCATAAAGATGATTCAAGTGTTGACGGTTTAACTCGGTTAGCAGCAGGTAAAGGTTTTAATCTAAGAAATAGTTCTATTAGAGCAAAGCCTGAAAACCAAAAAAGAATTGATGCTAAGAAAATCCCAGAAGAAACTATAAAACGTCTTTTACGAATGAAAATGAGATGGGCTAGTCAATTGATAGTAGTTATTGGTAAAGAAACCCACTCTAGAGATTGGGTTAATTGGGAAATTGAACAAGCACACAAAATGGGAATGCCCATAATAGGCGTATATGAAAATGGCTTAACTGGAAACGTTGAGCTTCCTGGGAAGCTCTTAGAATATGGAACTGCGAGAGTTTCTTGGCGAAGTGACTCTATAATTGAGGCACTTAAAGGTGCTAGCAACTTTCAAAACCCTGATGGTACACCTTCAGATAAAATGCAGTCAGGGAATGTTGTATGTTAGTAGATCAAAGTAAATCGCTTTATATATATAGTGTGACGAGAGATTTAGGCTTCGCTCCAAATCCTTTTCATGGTTTCTGTACTCTGGCAACTTGTAAGCCAAATATTAGAAAAAAAGCTGAAATAGGTGACTGGGTCATGGGAATAGGAGGTGCCAACATGCCTCTTCAAAAACGAAAATGTATATTTTTAATGGAAGTTACAAATAAGATAACTTTTGATGAATATTGGAACAACCCTGAATATCAGTTAAAAAAAGCTGTGCGTAATGGAAGTAAAGTTCAAGTTCTTGGA
Organism: Psychrosphaera sp.; assembly: GCA_034111705.1. GTDB lineage: Bacteria > Pseudomonadota > Gammaproteobacteria > Enterobacterales > Alteromonadaceae > Psychrosphaera. Next base: position 5,402 of record JAWUWS010000077.1, on the reverse strand, counting down.
GATAATATTTATCATACATCTGAAGAAGGAAAATGGCTTCAAGAAGACTCTCATCATAGTAACGCTGACGGAACAATCAATGAAAACAATCTGAAGAGAGATACAGGGAAAGGAAATAACGTATTAATTTCGAATAATTTTTTTTATTTTGGTGTGAATGCAGCCTGTATTAACTTGGAGTCTATAGGTCATGGGCGGATTAGAGATTATAAAGGCTATTCCTTAAAAAATAACCAGCCCGCGTTTAAAGAATTATCAGGTTTTATTAAACAACACTCGTATAACAACAATTTCTTACAAGGAGATCCTGTAGATTTTCATCTATTTGATAAACGTGTTGATCAAGATACGGGGCTGTATTCTTCTTAATTTAAATTTATATGACCTAACCAACCGCCAACTTTGCAGTCTCATGCCATAAATATGCTGGCATGGGATGCTTTAATTTCCAAGTAATATTCATTGGTTGACTGCCTTCATATTTAACAAAATCGACTGGCCCAAAATTCACAAATCCCATTGTTTTTCCGTATTCATCCTTAGCTTGTTCTCTTACAAACAGAATAAACGTTTTACTATTCTGCTTCTGTTGAATATAACCTAAACCGCGTCCTGAGTTTGGTCTCGCGCTGTTTTGCGTTTGCCAATGGAATAACGTTGGGCTGATGGCATAGTCGTGGTACATGGTAGTTGCGGTAAACTGTTTTTCGTTTTTATTTAAGGTGACAAAAAGCAGCTCTGTGTTAGCGTCAGTGATATTTAACACGCCTTCTCGGCTGGACGATTTTTTATTCAATGTTGTATCACCAAAGGCCACAAGAATATGTTCTTTTGGGTAGCGAACATGCATTTTTAATGGCGAGTTATCGACAACGCCATTATTGACCTTTGGCATATCAAACTCATTTACATCTAAATGCTCAATTAAATAAGACACAACATCAACTAATTCAGATTGGAGTTGAGGGTGTTTGAGCGCCGCTAAACTTGTTTCAATACTGTCAAAGCCTGCACTATTAGCCGCTTTATCCCAAAAGTCGTAATGACACATTATTGAAAATAAGGACGCGTGTTTTGTTTTAGATTCTGATTTATTTAAACAAAATTCAGCTTGTACTAGGGCTTTAATAAATTGTAAGTAAGATACGGAAGTACTTACTAACAATCGATTTTTGATGGCACGGTAGTAAGCCTTGTAAACGTCTTGTTCGTCGGCGTTTATCTCAATGCTTTTTGCAGCGTTTACTAAAGCTGACCAACCACCAAATGTACCTATTTTTACTTTATAGATATCATTCAATGTAATGTGTGGGTAAATATGTAAAAAATTAGCCAAGGTTAACGGCAGTGTTGTTACGTGTGGAAAGTTGGTTATTAGGCTAATAAGTTTATTTCTTGTGAAAGTTGCTTGGTTTATATTTTTTAAAATCATTGCCTGCGTTTTTTCTTGTAACTCAATGCGACAACCTAATGGCAGATGAGGAAAACCTTGTTTGACCTCTTTATCAATAGCCTGATTTGTTTTACCAACTAACGCCCTAAATTTGTGAGAAAAGTCGTATTCTGGTCTTGCGTTACCAACAAAGTCTAATACTGTGCAGCACTCTTTATTATCTGTTAGTCGTAGCCCACGCCCTAACTGTTGAAGGAATATAGTTAAGCTTTCGGTGGGACGCAGAAAGAGCAAGGTATCTAATTCAGGAATATCTACACCTTCATTAAATATGTCCACCACAAACAATACATTTATCTGTTTTGACTTTAGTTGCTGTTGCAGAATGTCGCGGTCTTTACTGTTGTCGCTGGTTAATACACCACAGGCAATATTTTTGAGTGTGAACTTTTGCGCCATAAAGTTTGCGTGCTCTTTACTGACGCAAAAGGCCAGTGCGCGCATTTGGGATATGTCAGTCACTATTTCCTCAAGGCTTTGCAATATTCGTAACACTCGTTGATCGTTATAAGTATAAAGCCTCGTGAGTTCGGCAATGTCATAACGGCCTTTTGACCAAGATATTTTGCGCAGATCGGTGTCGTCATCAATACCAAAATATTGAAATGGAGAAAGGTGGCGTTGGTTTATTGCCTCTGGCAAACGTATTTCAGCGGCAATCACATTACAAAAGTCAGATAGGATATCGGTGCCGTCATGGCGTTCTGGTGTGGCGGTTAATCCCAACAGGATTTGTGGTGAAAAGTGTTTTAAAACCGCGCGATAACTTTTTGCAGATACGTGATGCACTTCGTCGATAACAATATAATCAAAGTAATCTTCACTAAGCGCTAGCGTGTCGAGTTGGCTGTTCAAGCTTTGGATTGAAGCGAATAAGTGCTGATACTTATTGGGTTTGTTATTGCCAACCCATAGTTCACCAAATGAACTGTTTTTTAATACACCTCGGTACGCGCCTAAAGCTTGTTTTAAAATCTCTTCTCTGTGAGCAATAAATAAAAAATTAGCTTCTGGATTTTCATTATAAAAACGTGAGAAATCAAATGCAGAAATTATCGTTTTCCCTGTTCCTGTAGCCGCAACCACTAAGTTTCGGTAGCGGTTATGCAGCTCACGTTCAACTGTTAATTTTTCCAAAATATTTTGTTGATGGGAATGTGGGGTGATGTCAAAGTAGAAGTTGGGCGTGGTTATGTAACTACCTTTCGCTTCTTGAAGGGCGTTTGTTAGTTTTTCACGGCTTTCAAGTTCACCATCAAAATATTCAAAGTCTGGTGATTCCCAATAAGTTTCAAAAGTACTGAGTGACTTTTCAATAATATGAGGAATTTCTTGTGATGTGATCTTTAAGTTCCATTCTAAACCACTGGTTAATGCAGAATGAGATAAGTTTGACGAGCCGATATAACCAGTGTGAAATCCTGTATTACGCATAAACAAATATGACTTTGCGTGTAACCTTTCACGATTAGTGTTGTAACTGAGCTTTACTTCGGTATTTGGTAACGATGCTAAAAACTCAACAGCTTTGACGTCCGTTGCTCCCATATATGATGTGGTGATGATTTTTAATTGCTTGCCACTTCGCGTAAAAGATTCCAGTTCATTTTTAAATATTCGTATACCTGCCCATTTAATAAATGAGACTAACCAATAAATTTTGTCTGAAGATTGGATCTCTCTTTTAATTTCAGTTTCTAACGAGACTCCAACATTGCTACCACAAAATAACTCGCTTTGACTTAAGCCTGTAATAGGTATTATTGATTCTACGTATTTGGGAAGGTCGGCAGAAATTGGATTGGATTTATCAAACAGTGCAGTAAGAATTTTACCTTGGCTATCAAGCAGGTTTTCAGAAATGAGTTCTTCATCTTTAATGTGCTTGCTAAGCCACTGCACTATGGTATTGGCTAGGTTAATTTGGTCATGTACTTTTGAATCACCGCTTGGTACTGACTCCATGGCAATTTCAATAATACGGGTTAGAAATCGCGATAGTAGTGTTGCAGCTTCTGCCGTTTCTATGGCGCGTTCACCAACATAAAAAGACTCACGATCTAAATTTTGCTCAACTAATTGTGTAATTAATTGTTCGTAAATACCTGATTGATTCATGGAAGTCCTTTTAAACCTTATGACTTAGCTTTTTGCAGTTCACTGTCAATTTTTTGCATTTGTTTTAGCTGATAACAAATACGTTTAATTTGTTCCTCAGATAATTGATTATTAGAGACATAATTTTGAGGTTTTGATAACAATTTGTGATTTAAAACTAAAACGGATGACTTATCTTTTCTTTCTACAAAATAACCTGGTAGCGCGACTATTGGGCTTACTGCTACATGTTCACCAGTTGATGATGTTAACTCTTGTGATAGCCATTTTGTTTGTCGTTTTGCTTGTTCAATTATTTTAGTATCTGTCCAAGTAGAGAACTCTAACTTGTCATTTTTTACACTCACTTTGTGATGTGTTCCTGATATTCCTTTCCTACGGCTTTTGGTTTCAACAGCAAATACACCACTTGGACATACAACCACATGGTCGATATTAAATTTTAAGCTGGTGGCTGGAATATCATGGTAAACATAAAATTTAGAATAAAGAAGTTGAGTAAGAGACTGCCCAACTAATTGTTCTGCTTTAAGACCATCTCTTAAATTAAATATATTTTGTACAAGCTTGATCAAACGGATTAAAACAACAATAAAAAAGATAACAAACAGTACTGTTAAAAATATTTTGGTTGGTTGATTTATCGCTTGATTGGAAATGACAATGGCAAAAATAGCGCCCGCAGCGATTAAATTTGCAAATAACCCACCAACATCAAAGGATTTACTTAATAGTTCGTTGTTTACGCTATAACCTGCTGGCCTTTCAATATCGAACTCATAAAAAGGGTCTTTTCTTTTGTTTTGGTGTTTATGCTTTGTCCAATAAATAAATGGGAGAGTAATATATATGGGAAGTGTTACTAAAAGAATACTGATCAAATCCATTTGTATACCTTAATCTTAAGAATCAACTTAGTTTGCTTTAAGGTTAAAACGTTATCAACTAAAAATTAGATCTATTAAACCAATCCACCCATTTCTGGCAATTGTTCAATCTCTGGCCTCAATTGCATAACCGCTTCATTGATGATGTTTATACATAAATCGATATGCTGAATTTCACTGTCTGACAAATCTTGTTGCTGCGGCTATTGTTTTGATCAAACCAAATGTATTGTTTTTAGAAATAGTTGTGTTGCTAGTGAGTTCTTCAAGCCCTTTGCCTTCCGGTAATAAGTTTTGTAAGAAGTTGAGAGCTGCTCTATGCTCAAAGTCACCCGTTAATGGCAAGTGAGGTGAAATAGCAAACCCCTCAGTTATCCAACTTGGCTCATAGGTAAGGGATATTTCAGTTTCCGAACCAACAGGGAGTGTAATGGTAGCCACTTTCTTTTGGCCGCTAATATATACATTTAACGTATTGGTATTTTGCTTGGTATCTATAAGTAAGTTTTAGTTAACTTATACCGACCATTTCATATTTTGTATTTGATTTAGATTACACTTTCGTCATTTTGTAATCTAATTTAGATACGTTTGTTTGTTAATGTCTCAATTTAAGGTTACACTTTACTGGTGTTGTAAATCCAAATACTTTGGCTGTAAATTAAAAAAGAGAAAAATGTCATGGCTTTTACCAGAAGTAACCCAAAAAGCACCGTCAAAAAGACAGTGATGTTTCAGTATAAATCTATTGCTAACTCGGTAGTTGGTTCTCGCTTATTTAAAATACCTAAAGAAGGGTGGGCTAGAACCATCCGAACCGCACTCGGTATGTCTGGTTCTCAACTTGGCAAAAAAATGGGGTTAAGTCGAAATCGAATTTCTGTTCTTGAGCGAAAAGAAGCTGAGGGGGATATCACACTAAACCAATTGCAAGCACTTGCGGA
>JAWUWS010000076.1:0-24611 GCA_034111705.1 Psychrosphaera sp. | reverse complement strand
AGTTTTATAAAGCTAAAATCTGAATTGTCTTATATGTCTGTGTTTATTGTTATCATTTTTCTTATCATAGGAAGTACCTTAGGTTTTTGGGTAGCAAGAGGAATTAGTCAGCATTTAAATAACTTATCTAATGTTATGAATGACATTGCCAAAGGTGATGGTGATTTAACCGCTAAGATTAATTATAACGGAGTCAATGAGTTCGGTGATATATCACGAGCGTTTAATGAAATAATTAGTAAATTTCACGCCATTATTTATGATATTAAAAACACCTCAAAACAAATTTTAATAGAGTCTGATGTTGTATTAACTGGCGCTAAAGAGAGCCAAAGTATTATATCGTCTCAAAGCGACGCGACTCGCAACACGGTGACCGCTTTAGAACAGTTTGAAGCGTCAATTGCTACCGTTTCAACCATTAGTGATGAAAATTTAGCCATAAGTTTAGAAGTAGTAAAAGAGTGTGAAACAAGTAGTTCTGATGCTGAACTAGCTTCTGAAGACATACGTTTATTAATGACAACATTACAAAATGCGTCACAAGTCGTGCATGAATTAAATGAAGAAGTAAAAGACATTACATCTGTGTTAGATGTGATCAATTCTATTGCGGATCAAACTAATCTATTAGCATTAAATGCGGCTATAGAAGCTGCAAGAGCCGGAGAACACGGTCGTGGTTTCAGTGTCGTTGCTGATGAAGTAAGAAGTTTAGCGTCCAGAACACAAGAGTCTACTATTGAAATTCAGAAAAAGTTAGAAGTATTGGATAACACTACCAAAGGTGTGGTCTTAAGTATGGATAACTCTACTAACATTGCGAATAAAGGCGTTGAGCGTGTACTAGGATTAAAACAAACCATTGACACCTTAACCGCTAAAGTTCATCAAATGGAAGAGCTTATAACTTCAGTGGCAAGTGCTACCAACGAGCAAACTCAAACTATTGCTGAAATTAATCTAAATATGTCTTTAATAGATACCAAATCAAATGATGTGGCACAAAAGTCACTCGAGAATGAACAAGCATCCGTGAAGTTAACGGAAGTCTCACAAAGTATTAACACACAAGTTTCACAGTTTAAATTAAACGATTAATAAAATTGGTATAAGTTAAAAGGAAACAAAAAAGCAGACTGAGCCGGTATATTAAAGAGCTCTATCTGCTTTTTTGTATTTTGATTTATACTTTATTATAAACTCTCTTCTAAGCTAGCAATAGAAGTGATTACAGTCTTACATCAGAACTTACTTCAATACTTTGATTATTAATATTTAACCACATTTGACCGTCTTGGATGGTTACTTGAATTTGCATATTACGCTCTGTTAACCCAGACAGTTCAGCTGCAAGTTCCGATGGTAATGTGACCACAGATAAGTTTTTACGTTGTGATAACTTGTTCTGCTCTTTTTTCCACCAAGCATCAAAACCATTATCTGCATAAGAATAAATCATCATTTTTTGTGACTGGTTACAGCCTTTTTTGATGCGCTGTTCCGACGGCTGACCTAACTCTATCCATAATTCAATCACATCCGAATAATTTTTCTGCCATAAATCTGGCTCTTCATCGTCACTTATGCCTTTACTAAAACTCAAAAACTCATGGGCGTTTTGAATAAATGCGACAATACGTAACATCATTCTCTCATCAGTTTCTGAAGGATGTCTTGCGATTGTTAAGTTGTGATCTTGATAATAGTTTCTGTCCATATCTGATATTGATATTTCAGCTTTAAAAATTGTCGCTTTTTGCGCCATTACATTTCTTCTTTTTATAAATACTTAATAAAATTGGTATTACTGCAATAAACGCAATGATAACACTGACAGTGTGAACATAATAATGGCGAGTGTGTATTTATTGGATAAATTTGAAGTAGAACTTTATTAGGTGAAGCTTTCTGAGAGTTGCCCTTTTGAGTTTGACCTATTAATCAAAGCCCATTTGACCTTGCTGAATTTCAGCTATTTGTGGAGCGGTTAATTTTTGCTTTAAAAATAGTGCATTTTCCTTAGCAACTGGACTGTCACCATCAATAAAATTGGCAATCCAGCCAATCAATTTACAACCACTTTGTTCAATAGCTTGAGCGGTTAACAACGCGTGATTCAAACACCCCAGTTTTATTCCTACAACCATGATCACAGGTAAACCTTGCTCGGCTACCCATTCACTAAGCAGCTCACTGTCATTTAAAGGTAAATGCCAGCCGCCTGCGCCTTCAATCAATTGCACGTCACCTAAGTGTTCAACTTGCTTAAATTCATTATCTAATCGTGAAATATCCAGTGACTGTTTTTCAAGCTTAGCTGCAATATGCGGGGCTATGGGTTGTTCAAATACAATTGGATTGATTTGACTTAAGGTATAACGTTTTTGTACGGCATTGTATAAACACAGAGCATCTTCATTAACTTGTGCGTTCATAACCTTATTTAATTCTAAATTTGCTAGTTCAATACAGTGTTGAGTACCTGCTGCAATAGGTTTAAACGGAAATACATCTACCCTCTTTCCCAGCAAATATTTTACCATTAAGCTAACACAATAGGTTTTGCCCACTTCGGTATCTGTACCTGTGATAAATAGCTTTTTATGTTGGTTAAACAACTGATTTAACGTCATTATTTTGTAAGCTCTATATACATAACTTGATAAGTAGCAGGAATGCCTTGATGCTGTTGATTGTAAAATTCAGATTGATATGCACCTTCCATTTGTTGCCACACATTCTTAGTTATTAGACCTTTATGCTTACGGTGTTGAACAAAATTAGCCCCCAAAGACTTCAACTCTTTGGCTAACATTCTAGCATTAGCAAACCAGAGTAACTCTGTCGTTGTTGATGACTCCACTTGGCTCCAGGGTAGATTTTTCAGACTTAACGATATTTGCTCTGGTGTTAAATACTCGTGAATGTGTTTGTCAGAATCAACCTTTGACCAAGCTTGTTCTAATTCAAACAATGAGCCATCAACTAAGGTAGCAACGAATGCTTTTCCATTTGGCTTTAATGCACTATGTATTTGCTGTAAAACTTGGCCTAAGTCACACCACTGCACCATTAAGCTAGAATAAAACACATCAACACTTTGTGTTAAAAATGGCAGAGCATGGGAGTTGGCTTGTACTTTGTTTTTAGCAAGCGTGTTTACTTGTAACATATCAGAAGCTAAATCGAGTCCCACAACCGTATTAAACTGTTCGTTCAGCCTTTCTGTAAACAAACCTGGACCACAACCTAAGTCGACACAGGTTAAATTGTGCTGTTTATCTAAAGATAAGTATGTCGTTTCATTAACTAAGGGTAAACTTGCCATAAGTTTACTTAACAGGGTTAGCCCGACTCGCTCTTGTAATTGCGCAGCTTGCTTATAGCTTTGAGCTGACTCTGAGAAATGCTTTTGAATTTTTTGAAACGCAATTGGCTGCAAACAAGGTTGTGTTACGTCGGCTAATACACTCATGCTGACACCTGTTGAATAAGCTGATCTAACTGTTGTTTTGAATGTGCCGCTGAAATGGTCACTCTTATTCTAGCTTGTTGTTTTGCGACTGTGGGATAACGCATAGCTGATGCCCATACGCCATTGCCTTTTAATTGCTCAGACAACTGCACGGCTTTTGTTTCATCACCAATAATTATTGGCTGAATTGGCGAGTCGCTATTAGCTAAGATGAATTTTGATTGGTTCATGTGTTTTTTGAAATACGTAATGTTCTCAGCCAGCTTTTCTCTGCGCCAATCATCTTGCTGAATTGCTTTTATATTACCTATCGCAACAGCGGTTTGTAACGGTGATAAGTGAGTGGAATATATATAATCACGACTAAAATTAGTTAGATATTCTATGGTTTGTTTTGTGGCGATAACCGCAGCACCCTGTGCGCCAATGGCTTTACCAAACGTAACAACTAATACATCACAATCACTTAATGCAACTCCTTGAGCAGATAAGCTACCTGCGCCATTTTTACCGTGAACCCCAATACCATGAGCATCATCTAACATAAACCAAGCGTTATTTTTTTTACTTATGTTGATTAGTTTATTTAGTTCAGGTTGGTCACCATCCATACTAAATACACCTTCAGTCACCACTAGCTTATTTGGGTTTTTACAAGACTGTTTTCCATTAGAATGCTTTATAAAAAGAGAGGCTAAACTAGTTAAATCATTATGTGAAAACCGAATTTGTTTACAGTGTCCTAACGCTTGAGTATTTCGCCCTACATCCATTAACGATGCGTGATTCAGCTTATCCTGAAACAATAACGCGTTACTTGACTTTCGGTTAAAAAGAGCACTAATGACTCCCATGTTCGCACTATAGCCAGAGCCAAACAACAAACAACCATAACCTTGTGGCGCATCAACCCAATCTAATAATAACTGCTCTAATTCTTGATGAATAGTATGCCTACCAACAACCAAAGGACTAGCCATTGAGCCGGTTGATAGAGATTTATACTTATCTTCCCAGAGATGTTTATTTAACTGTTTGTCCGAGGCTATTCCAAGGTAATCATTACTAGCAAAGTTAAGGTGTTTTTTATTATCCACCGTTAAATATGCCGCCGATATTTCATCTGCAACTATTCTATGGCGCAACAAACCTAGTTCTTTTTGTTGTGCTAACTTGTCTTTAATTATCGAATCAAACATAAGTAATGTTCTATTTTATGCTTCGTAAAACATTTCTTTTTCTTTTGGTTTTGCCTGTTCGCTAATTTTTTCTAGTAGTGCAGCTTCTTTAGTTTCGTCAGAATAATCACGCCCTTTTTCAGAGTTAATACCTAACTTTTTAAATAGCTTTTGATCAAAGTGCTCATCTGGATTACCTGTGGTCAATAACTTACAACCATAAAATATTGAATTAGCGCCTGCTAAAAAACACATAGCCTGCATTTGTTCATTCATGCCTTCACGACCTGCTGATAAACGTACATGGGATTTAGGCATCATAATACGAGCAATAGCGATGGTTCGTATAAACTCGAACGACTCCAAATCTTCAACATTATCCAGCGGTGTCCCTTCAACTTTCACAAGCATGTTAATAGGTACACTTTCAGGGTGACGCGGTAGATTGGCTAAAGCGATAAGCAAACCAGAGCGGTCTTTCGCACTTTCACCTAGTCCAACAATACCACCAGAGCAAACGTTCATTCCTGCATCCCGCACGTTTTGTAATGTATCTAAGCGGTCTTCATAAGTACGAGTTGTAATAATGTCGCCGTAATATTCAGGTGACGTATCTAAATTGTGGTTGTAGTAGTCTAAACCTGCTTCATTTAATGCTAACGCTTGTTCTTTTGTTAACATGCCAAGGGTCATGCAAGTTTCTAGGCCTAATTTCCTCACCCCTTTGATCATTTCTATAACGTATGGCATGTCTCTATCTTTAGGATTACGCCAAGCTGCGCCCATACAAAAACGCGTAGAGCCTATCTCTTTGGCTTCTTTTGCACGGGTTAGTACCTTTTCTACTTCCATCAAACGTTCTTTTTCTAAACCAGTAGAATAACGAGCGCTTTGTGGACAATATTTACAATCTTCTGGGCAAGCACCTGTTTTGATTGATAACAAGGTGCTGACTTGTACTTGGTTTGGATCAAAGTGTTCTCGGTGAGTCACTTGAGCTTTAAACATCAAGTCATTAAATGGCATAGCAAATAATTCATTAACTTGCTCTAACGTCCAATTATTTCTGATTTCTGCAGTCATATTCTTTCCAGCCATATCTTTTTGAAGGCTTTATATAAAAGCATTCAATATTTGTGTGTTTATCTAGGCTAATTTTGAAAGTTATATATTTAACGTCATATATCTTAAAACTATCATTGAGCCTGTGACATTTTTTGGCTAGTCTAGCGTCCCGACAATGATTGTCAATTTACAAATAACAACAACCTTTACATTAGGCTACTTTATGAACAACCTTATTGATGTTAAATTTGATGAACAACACATTTGGCATCCGTATACGTCGATGCAAGCGCCCTTGCCATCTTATCCTGTACAAAGTGCTAATGGTGTTAGGATAAAATTAGAAAACGGACAAGAGTTAATAGATGGTATGTCTTCTTGGTGGTCTGTTATTCATGGTTATAATCACCCAGTTATAAACCAAGCGATAACTGACCAGTTAAGTAAAATGAGTCATGTTATGTTTGGTGGGTTAACTCATACGCCAGCGATTGAGTTATGTAAAAAGCTAGTAGCGTTATCGCCTCAAGGATTAGAAAAAGTATTTTTAGCTGACAGTGGTTCAGTAAGTGTTGAAGTTGCGTTGAAAATGGCAATTCAATGCCAGTTAGGTCGTGGTTATAAAAATAGAAACAAATTTGTCACCATAAAACATGGTTATCATGGCGATACATTTGGTGCTATGGCAGTATGTGATCCAGTCAATTCTATGCATTCTTTATATTCAGACATACTGCCTAAAAACTTCTTTATTGAGGCACCAAACAGCAAACCGGATCAAGCCTTTGATCAAAATGAATTAAACGAATTAAAAGCGTTACTCAACAGCGAATCAGATAATATTGCCGCGTTTATCTTAGAACCTGTTGTGCAAGGTGCTGGCGGTATGCGTTTTTATCATCCTGAATTTATTCGAGAAGCGAAATTAATTTGTGAACAATACAATATATTGTTAATAGCCGATGAAATTGCCACTGGATTTGGCCGTACCGGAAAGATGTTCGCTTGCGAGCTCGCCAGTATCACTCCAGATATTATGTGCTTAGGTAAAGCCATCACTGGTGGTTATATGACATTAGCGGCCACACTTTGTACCAAACAAGTTGCGATGGATATCAGTAAATGTGAATCAGGCGTGTTAATGCACGGTCCTACGTTTATGGCAAACCCGCTTGCCTGCGCTGCAGCTAATGCAAGTTTAGATTTGTTAATGACAGGTGATTGGTTTGAACAAGTTCAACAAATTGAAAATGGTCTACGTGAAGGATTACTCCCTTGCTTAGGACTTGAAACCGTCGAAGATGTCCGTGTATTAGGGGCAATTGGAGTGGTAGAAATGAAGCAAGCGGTAAATGTTGCTGAAATCCAAAAACAGTTCATGCAACATAATTTATGGATACGCCCTTTTGGTAAGCTAGTTTATGTTATGCCACAGTATGTGATCTCTGAGCAAGACTTAACACGGTTAACCTCTGGTATATTTAAAACGTTAAGCGCTTTATAAAATACGCTTAACGTTGGACCAATTAATAGGATTAATTAACGCTAATCGTAACGATAAATACTAAACTCATAACACCTAACATATAGACATTGTATCTCTGTCTATCTGTACGTCGTTTTAATCTAAACTGATTTAACCCTATTGTTATTACTGACAAAGTTAAACAGAAGTATAAAGTTATCTCCAGCCAGTATTTTAAGTCTGCTATCCAGCTCGTTCTTACGCTTATTTGTTCTTTAACTAAGTGATAAATTAAATACTCAACTTCTGGGCGAGCATAATGAAAAAGAATCAATGCTAATAAAAATGCTATCCATGAAAAAATATTAGAAAAGTTAACAACTTTACTGATCCAATCAACGCCTTTTCTCCGGTCTTTACCGTACGACATATTTGAAACCTACATATTCAGATTTAAATTCGGTTCATATTGAACATATTTTGTTCAACTTGATGGGTTTTACTTAATTACTTGAGTTTAGAGTCTTTTTAGTACTTGTATCTAGCACCCAAGCCAGTAATATTGCACTTTATATACTTAAATTTTTTAATACAATATTTAGACCGAAAATTATCATGGCTCATCATTCAGTAAAATCATTATTAGCAGGCGAATTTGCCGCCGGCGACACAGTAACCGTTAAAGGTTGGATCCGTACTAAACGCGATTCAAAAGCAGGGATTTCATTTTTGGCCGTTCACGACGGTTCATGTTTTGATCCTATCCAGGCGGTTGCTCCTAGTACATTAAGTAATTACGAAGACATTACTAAGCTAACAACTAGCTGTTCTGTTGAAGTAACAGGCGAACTTGTACAATCAGAAGGTCAAGGTCAAGCGCTAGAGATACAAGCTCAAGACGTAAAGATTGTTGGCTGGGTTGAAAATCCAGACACCTACCCTATGTCTGCCAAACGCCATTCAATTGAATACTTAAGAGAACATGCGCACTTACGCCCTCGTACCAATATTATTGGTGCGGTTGCCCGTGTACGTAACTGTTTATCTCAAGCTGTTCACCGTTTTTTCCATGAACAAGGTTATTATTGGGTTAGTACACCAATCATCACAGCATCAGACTGTGAAGGTGCTGGTGAAATGTTCCAAGTGTCTACCTTAGATATGGTAAACACACCGATGACCGACAAAGGCGAAGTTGATTACAGCCAAGATTTCTTTGGTAAAGAAGCATACTTAACGGTTTCTGGTCAATTAAATGGCGAAACTTACGCTTGTGCATTAAGTAAAATTTATACTTTTGGCCCGACGTTCCGTGCTGAAAATTCGAATACTAGCCGCCATTTAGCAGAATTCTGGATGATTGAACCAGAAGTTGCTTTTGCTGACTTAGCTGACATTGCTCAATTATCTGAAGATTTATTAAAATACGTATTTAAAGCCGTATTAACTGAATTACCAGATGACATGAACTTTTTTTCACAACGTGTTGAAAAAACAGCAATCTCACGTTTAGAGCAAGTAATTAATTCACCGTTTGTTCGTATGGACTACACTGATGCAATTGATATCTTGTTAAAATCAGGTAAGAAGTTTGAGTTCCCTGTATCTTGGGGAATTGATTTGTCTTCTGAACACGAACGTTATCTTGCGGAAGAACACGTTGGTGCGCCAATTATTATGCAAAATTATCCTCGTGATATTAAAGCATTCTACATGCGCCAAAATGACGACGGTAAAACCGTTGCAGCAATGGATGTATTAGCTCCTGGTATTGGTGAGATCATTGGTGGCTCTCAACGTGAAGAAAGGTTAGACGTATTTGATGCTCGTTTAGAAGAAATGGGCTTGAGTAAAGAAGACTACAGTTGGTACCGTGACTTACGCCGTTACGGAACTGTACCACATGCAGGCTTTGGTTTAGGTTTTGAACGCTTAGTTGCTTATGTAACTGGTATGCAGAATGTTCGTGATGTAATCGCGTTCCCACGTGCACCGGGTACAGCTAACTACTAAAATAGTAGTTTTAAACAAGTTAAATATACTAAAGGGCTAACTCTAGCCCTTTTTTAGTGAAAGAAAACATGAGGTTTATCATGAAAATATTAGGTATAGAATTAAACGCAAAAGAAGCGGTTGTGTGTTTAATGGCATCAGAGTCAGGATTATTTAACGTAATGGAGTGTCGTACTCGCGGCATAGAGTTGCGTACCCCTGAAACAGCAGAAGGCGTTCGTGGTTTCCAATTTCAAATGATTAAATTAATTGACGATTATTCAATTGATAAAGTTGTAATTAAGCAACGCCACGCTAAAGGTAAATTTGCCGGTAGCACCAATAGTTTCAAAATGGAAGCAGCTATTCAACTTATAGATTCTGTTTCAGTTGAGATGATCAACCCTACTGAAATTAAAGAAACGCTAAAGAAAAACCCATTGGATTACAATATGAAAGATTTGGAATTACGTAAATTCCAAGAAGATGCATTTTTCACAGCGTACACCTTTGCCCTGCGTAGCTTATAAAAAATAAATTAACTTTTATTCTTTGTTAAAAAACCACTTTACAAGTGGTTTTTTATTGCCATTTCAATTATAAAAATCTGTTACTTCACTTTAAGTCGATTGTTCACATCTCGGCTTTGTTTGATCAGTTCATCGTGTTCAATGCTTTTATTTAGTTTGGCGGTTCTGTCATACAAGACTACGTTTACTGACGCCGCTAAATTCAAACTGCCTTTGGTTGGCATAAAAACAACATGATCAGCTTTATCGATTACCTCTTGCTTAATTGAACCATCTTCTGGACCAAACACATAAAACGCATTTTTAGGATGTTCAAAATCAGGTAGTGATGTTGCTCCTTCTACTAAGTCCACGCATATTAGAGGTACACCTTCTGGCTTCTCTGCTAAAAAATCTTCCACATGAACCATACCTATCTCATCATTGATATTTTGAGTATCGGTGGTGAATTTTTTGGCTTTGTCGTACCGGTTTCCAGTATAAAGTATTTCACTGGCGCCAAAACACCCTGCGGCTCTAAGCACGGCGCCAACATTAGTTGGGCTTTTAGGATTGGTTAAACAAATTGTCACTTTATTAGTATTTTCAGATGTCATATTCTGTTCTTTGTTTTACGTTAAAGCAGTAAAAAGCCAAGCTGATGCTTGGCTTTTCAAATATACATGATTTTTACATTATCATCTGAGTATTGATAGCGGTAATTACATTTTATTATCGGCTAACTAACAATAGCCTAACGTTTAAATGATAGCCGCTAAATCTGCCCCTTGGCGAATTGCACGTTTTGCATCTAACTCGGCCGCAATGCTAGCACCACCAATTAAATGTACGGTTACGCCACTTTTTTTTAGCTCATCATACAATTTACTGTTGGATGTTTGCCCCGCACACACAATAACATTATCTACATCTAAATATTCTTGCTTGCCATCAACTAATATTTCTAAGCCTTGGTCCGAAAAACTTTTATATTCAACCTTGTTCATCATTTTTACACCAGCACGATTAAGCTCAGCTCTGTGTACCCAGCCAGATGTCTTACCAAGTCCAGCGCCTACTTTTGTATCTTTACGTTGCATTAGATAAACCGTTTTGTCGACCTTATCTTCTTTAATAGGCTTAATAGCCCCACGATTTTGATACGTTTTATCAACGCCCCAGTAATTAAGCCAATGTTCAAGATCTAACGTGTGAGATTTTGGCTGTACCAAACTACAAGCAACATCAAATCCAATACCGCCGGCTCCAATAATCGCCACTTTATCGCCCACTGGCTTTTTATCTTTTAACACATCTAAATAACCTAATACTTTATCAGAATCAAAACCTGGTAAATCTAATTTTCTAGGTGTAATGCCAGTGGCAACAATAACTTCATCAAAGCCCATCTCTTTTAAACTTTCAACCGATTGGAACTGACCTAAATGAAGCGTTACATTTTCGTCTTTTAATTTGTTTTCAAAAAAACGAATAGTCTCGTAAAATTCTTCTTTGCCCGGTATCGTTTTGGCAATATTAAATTGCCCCCCTATCTCTTTACCAGCATCAAATAAATGTACGTCATGACCCTTTTCTGCTGCGTAAGCTGAAAATGCCATTCCTGCTGGCCCTGCACCAATGACCGCGAGTTTTTTAGCTTTACTTGTTGTTTTAAATAGTAATTCTGTCTCATAACACGCTACAGGGTTAACCAGACAAGTAGCTCGTTTACGGGCAAATACATGATCTAAACAACCTTGATTACAGGCAATACAGGTATTTATTTTGTCGCTTTGTCCAGCGGCGGCTTTGTTTACAAACTCCGCATCCGCAAGAAAAGGACGTGCCATAGAAACCATATCCGCCTGCCCGTCAGCTAAAATTTCTTCTGCTATTTCAGGTGTATTTATTCGGTTGGTTGTAATAATGGGAATAGATACTTCTTTTTTGATGCGTTCTGATATCCAAGAAAACGCTTTTCTTGGAACCGATGTGACTATGGTTGGTATTCTGGCTTCATGCCAGCCAATACCTGTATTTAAAATGGTGACTCCAGCTTGCTCTAACAATTTAGCTAATTGCACAACTTCTTCGAAGGTAGAGCCGTCATCTACAAGGTCCAACATAGAGAGTCGGAAGATAATAATGAAGTCCGTACCTACCTTCTCTCTTGTTTGCATTACAATTTCTAACGCTAGGCGCGTTCTATTTTCAAAACTTCCGCCCCACTTGTCTGTACGTTTATTCGTTTTTGGCGCAATAAATTGATTAATTAAATAACCTTCAGAGCCCATAATCTCAACACCGTCATATCCGGCTTTTTGAGCAAGTCCTGCACATTTAACAAAATCACGGATAGTTTTATTAATACCGCGCTCTGATAATGCTTTAGGCTTAAATGGATTAATTGGCGCTTTAATGGCGGAGCTGCTGACATTAAACGGGTGGTAAGCATAACGACCTGTATGTAAAATTTGTAAACATATTTTACTATCATACTTGTGAACTGCATTGGTAATAGTTTTGTGTTTATTTACATGCCAAAATTTACTTAGCTCTGAACCGAATGGCTCTACACGGCCAGCAAAGTTTGGGGCTATACCACCTGTAACAATTAAACCTACCCCACCTTTTGCTCTTTCTTCATAAAAAGCGGCTAGTTTTTCAAACCCTTTTTTCTCTTCTTCCAAACCTGTGTGCATTGACCCCATTAATACACGGTTTGAGATTTGAGTGAACCCTAAATCTAACGGTTTTAATAAATGTGGATAAGACATATTCAACTCTTCTAATTATTATTGTTTCTTATATGGATACTCTAACCAACTACTGGTCGGACTTCAATTAAATATAATTTGTTACAAAGGCTTCTGGTAATGTAATGCAATTTATTTAACAATAAGTTTAAGTCATTTTACAAAATTTAGAGATAAAAAATGGAACGTCAATTAAAAAGAAACAAAAACTGGATTAAGGATTTATTCAAAGCATGCTGGGGAGTAATTAATTTTACCCGTTCTCTTATTTTAAATATTATCTTTCTGATCTTAGCCATATTTATAATTGCAGGTATTGCAGCCAGCGGCGACCAGGCTGTAATTGTAGAATCTAACTCGGTTTTAAAACTGAATTTGGTTGGTGAAATTGTTGAAGAAAAAACATTTGTCGATCCCTATAGTCAATTTATGGCTGATGCATTAGATAATAATGACTCAAGTCCTGAAATATTATTAACCGATATTTTAACCACAATCAAAAAAGCCACAACTGACAATAGAATAAACGCTTTGTTAATTGATGTTCAGTATTTAAGAGGTAGTGGGTTAAATAAACTTCAGGAGGTTGGTCATGCTCTTCAAGAGTTTAAAAAAACCTCTAACAAGCCCGTTTTAATATATGGTGATTATTTCTCTCAATCTCAATACTATATTGCAGCTCATGCTGATGAAGTAGTTTTACACCCAATGGGGGCTGTAGCAATTGATGGGTTTGCTCGTTATCGTATGTATTTAAAATCTGCACTAGAAAAATTAAAGATCAATACACACATCTTCAGAGTAGGAACTTATAAATCAGCTGTTGAACCTTTCATACGAGATGATATGTCTGAAGCGGCCAAGTTAGCAAATCAACAATGGTTAGGTGACCTTTGGTCTGACTACAAGTCAGATGTAAGTGCAGTAAGAGGTTTTACATCTGGGAACTTTGATGAGCAGTTAAATGGCTTTTTAAGTAAGTTAGAGAAAGTTAACGGCAGTTTGGCTGACTTCGCGATTGATAACACTTGGGTTGATAAATTAATGACGCACCAAGAATTTGATACTTACGTAAATAGTGAATGGATAAGCGAAGATCCTAATTTTATTGATTTAAATGATTACTTAACCGCAACTAAACAACCAGCAATAACAAATACCAAAGATAAAGTAGGTATTATTGTTGCGAAAGGGACGATTTATGATGGTAGTCGTACACCGGGAGATATTGGTGGTGACTCAACTGCTAAATTATTAAAACAAGCTCGTGAAGACGACCAAATAAAAGCTATTGTGTTACGAGTAGATAGTCCTGGAGGTAGCGCATTTGCTTCTGAGGTTATTCGTAATGAAATCGAAGCAATAAGAGCCGCAGGTAAGCCAATTATTGTTTCTATGAGCTCAATGGCCGCTTCTGGTGGTTATTGGATTTCAGCTTCAACAGATGAGATTTGGGCTTCTCCTACTACCATAACAGGTAGTATTGGTATTTTTGGTATGTTAACCACATTTGAAAATACGCTAAGTACTTTAGGCATAACAACCGACGGCGTTGGCACTACTGAGATAGCAGGTTTTTCTCCAACTAGAGCATTAAACCCTGTCATGGGACAAATTATACAGACATCTGTGGAGCATGGTTATGACAAGTTTATTAGTTTGGTTGCCAAAGAACGTAACATGACAAAAAACGAAGTAGATAATATCGCACAAGGGCGAGTTTGGTCTGGTAAAAAAGCATTTGAATTGGGCCTAGTTGATAAGCTTGGTTATTATCAAGATGCGATTGATTCAGCAGCTAAACATGCAGAATTAACCGCTTATCAAGTTACCGTTGTAACTAAGAAGCTTACTCCATATCAAACATTTATAAATGACCTGTTCGCAGCTTATGCGCCAACAATTGCAGTTGCAGTTGCAAATACGAAAACTGATAACGGTATGATGAGCATCATAAATAGCATTATGAGTGAAACCAAAACATGGACGCAATTAAATGATCCTGTTGGTATGTATCTATATTGTTACGAATGTGATGTAAACTAATCACTAGAGTTCTTGGTTTGTGCCTCATTTATATTTAGAATAAGCCCGCTTTAGTAAGCGGGCTTATTTTTTACTACGGCTTTATATTAAAAATTTTATATTGAGGCTATTTTTATATTGAGATATTCAATGACATCGAACAAAAAAAGAATTTATATCGCTTATACTGGCGGTACTATTGGGATGAAAAAATCACCAAACGGTTATATTCCAGTAGAAGGATACGTCACTGATGTATTGAATTCGATGACGGAGCTAAACCGTCCAGAAATGCCATCATTTACTATTTCAGAATTCTCTCCAGTACTAGATTCAAGTAATATGTCGCCTAATGACTGGCAAAACATTGCTAATGACATTAACAAAAACTACCACGACTACGATGGGTTTGTTGTATTACATGGTACTGATACTATGGCTTACACGGCTTCTGCTTTGTCTTTCATGTTAGATAAGTTAGATAAACCGGTTATTGTTACTGGTAGTCAAATCCCCCTATCCGAAATTCGCTCTGACGGTTTACATAATCTGTTAAATGCCCTTTATATAGCAGCAAATTACCCAATTAGTGAAGTTAGTCTATTTTTTAATAACAGGTTATATCGGGGTAATCGCGCAACCAAGGCCGATGCTGACGGTTTTAATGCGTTTGACAGTCCAAACTTCCCGCCTTTAATTGATGCAGGCATTCAAATAGATGTGAATTCATCTGCGATTGACGCACATAAATCGTTTAAAAACACCAGTTCCACCTTTCAGGTTATGAATATTAAAGACCAACCAATAGGTGTTGTGAGTTTATATCCTGGAATTTCACACTTGGTGATCAAGAATATTTTAGCTCAACCTGTTAATGCTTTGATCATTCAAAGTTATGGTGTTGGTAATGCACCAGAGAATAAAGCCTTATTAAATGAGATTAAAAATGCTAACGAACGAGGCATATTAATTGTTAATAGAACACAATGTCACCGAGGCAGTGTCGATATGTCTGGTTATGCTACAGGAAAAGCATTACAAGCCGCAGGCGTCCTTTCAGCTTACGATATGACGTTGGAAGCATGTCTAACTAAAATACATCATTTGTTAAGCCAAGATCTTCCCTTTGAGCAAGTTAGAAAGTTGTTTAGTCAAAACCTTAAAGGTGAAATGACGATAGATTAAAGTTTGTTTGACTAATCAACTATCAACACGGGTATTTGAAATACCCGTGTTATTTCTTATTTCTTATTTCTAACTAGCCAGCTATTTAGTAATTTTACTTGACCACATTGTTGTGCGGCATAAGTTAAGCGTAAAGCATTACTTAAAATAGTACTGTCATCCCAGTCGGTTATTTCTCGAATTTCATCTAAACAATCTTGCGCTTGTTCAGTTAAATATCCACGAACTTCTTTTTTTCCGAGTGCTTGTTTCTTATCTCGGTAACGTTTTTGCTTCTCAGCGTTAGTTAATGGTGCTTTTTTATCCATAATATAAAATAAATCACTGTTCAGAGTTGTTTAGCGTACAAGTGTTCGCTAAGATTTGCGCCCTACTTCTTGTAACTAGTATAAGTTTATTTATGTCACAAAAAAACAGCTTTGATAAAAACGATTTAATTGCATGTGGAAACGGTGAGTTATTTGGTGAAGGTAATGCACGTTTACCATCTGATAATATGTTAATGATGGACCGTGTTATTAAGATCACCGAAGAAGGTGGTAAATATGGAAAAGGTGAAATTATCGCTGAGTTAGATATAACTCCTGATTTATGGTTTTTCGACTGCCACTTTAAAGGAGATCCAGTAATGCCTGGGTGTTTAGGACTTGATGCCATGTGGCAGCTTATTGGCTTCTTCTTAGGTTGGGCCGGAGGTCCAGGAAAAGGACGTGCATTAGGCGTTGGTGAAGTTAAATTCACAGGACAAGTATTGCCTACAGCGAAAAAAGTGACTTACCGTATTGATTTAAAACGTGTTATTAAACGTAAGTTATTCATGGGGCTTGGAGATGGCGTTGTTGAAGTTGATGGCAAAAAAATCTATGAAGCAAATGACCTAAAAGTTGGGTTATTCACGGATACGTCATCGTTTTAATGAGAGTTTAACGTTAGACTTTTATAGTGGCAAAAAACCCGTTTTATACGGGTTTTTTATTAACAATTTTCAGATTATTTAAATAAGCCTTCGCTTCTATCTCCAATGGCCTCTCGCCATCCCCCTAACCACTGTGACTTACTACCTGTTTGTTGATACGGACATGATTCTCGTGAGCGTCCTGTAATACCGGCTTTGTAACCTTCTGAATGAGCTCTATCTAATTTATCGCGCTTCTGTCTTTTCATTGGCAGTTCCTTAATATATTTATTTTGGGAATTTTCAAAGCGTGCTTGCTTTTAAAAGTAATGCACTTATATATGAATAAACAAAAATTAAAATTTGATCAATCACTTTTTTACAATTTTATGGCAGAAAAAAGTAAGCCCATGAATGTCATGGGCTTTTTTATATAGAATGGTTAGTTATATAGAACGGCGTCTAATATACAAAAGTGAACTTAAAAATATAAGCAATAATGGAGCCGTTGATAAGCCTTTACGCTCGTAGTTTTCATCTTCTACATCACTACAATTTTCGATTTCACCAGACTCTATTGGTGTCAACAGAACAGAAACTGTAATTTCTTCTGAATAAGGTTCACCGTAAGCGTCGTATACCACTTCACCAAGAGAATCACGTAAATTCATTGTTTTTAAAGCCGTAGCCGCTATCTGGTTATTATTGTTGATATCTCTCATCTCAACAATTTCAAATTCAGAGTTACATTCAATTAAATCATTAATATCAAAAAACTCTCTTGTATTAATGTCGTAAATAAAGCCATGTTTTCTACGAACTGTATCTGTGGTCACTTCGTATTCAGCCTCACCAATTACTTTTCCTAAATCATTAATTGCATTCGCTGAGCTCTCAGACGTAGAGTAAAATGTCTCAGGGGTTTCTAGTTCTTCTGTCGCCATGTCATATACAAAAAACTCATCATTTAATACACCGTCAAAATAAGTTTGTACCTTACCAACGACAACATTAGAGTTATTGATGTCTGACGCATACCCTGCATCATATAAGTCATTATCGATGAGACTTTCTGTACTTACCTCAGAACGAGTGAATAATAAAGGTTGTATACGGACAGACTCATCACTGTTATAAACATGACCGTAACCCACGCCTATACCTTCCTCATTTACAGCTGAAATAACCGCGCTATAACTAGTGGAGTCTAAAAACTCATCTTCTGCTAACCCAAACTCAGTACTAGATAATACATTACCACTACTATCTACTTGCCAAATGTAAGGACTTGTAGTGTAAAGAGTAGATGCTTGTTGTTTTTCCCAAACACAAACTAAAAGAGGCTCAGTTTCTCCAACACAATCACTTTCTATACTTGAAAGTGCACTATCAAACAAAGCCGTAGAAGAATAACCTGCAACATAGCCAGAGTCGCTAATATCAACAGCTGCGGTTAAGCCACCGTAATCACTAAACGTTGGTTCAATAAGTGTAACTTCACCATTTAAATAAAGAGCAGCACGTGTTTTATAATCACGTTGCCAATACTTGAGATCAAATTTTATATTATTACTATTGGTATAACTAAAATCTACCGGTATAAAAGGTGCAGAAGCAGTACCAACCGCAATATCGTTTGAGTTGATTGCATAAATGATTTCAGTATTACTGGTGGTATAGTCACCTAGTTCACCATCAACAACGTCTGTCAATATAGCTAAATTAGTATCATTACCTGAGTTAATAAACGATTTATAGCTTCCTACTTTTTGATAAGACGCCGATGAAAGACCAGACAATGCACTCTCTAAGCAATATGTTGAACTTGCATCAAAATTGCCAGCCGCTATTTCGCGATCTGATAAACCGCAACTGCTTTTATAACCTGACTCTAAATACGATTCATTATAAAACTGGAAATTAAATTTATCCCTTGCGATACCAACAACTGTACCAGAGTCATTTAAACCCATAGAAAAATAATCGCGGTACTCATCCAATGGTGTAATTTCTTTTATTTCATATTGCGCTGCAAAGGTTTGCCCTGAATGACAAACAAGAGCTGACGCCAGCACCGATGTTACAAATAATTTTGTGTTCAAAATAATACTACCTAATTCAATTTTGTTGTTTTTCTTCTAGCTCTTCCCAGCGAGAATAAGCAACTCCAAGCTTCGACTCAGCTTCAGCTAATTGGTTCAATTTTGCTGACGAAAACTCACTATCTTGTTTAAAAAAGTCTGCTGAATTAACGACTTCCTGAATTTCAGAAAGTTCAGATTCTAAATCTTCTAACAATTTTGGCAATGATTCTAACTCTGTAGCCTCCTTGTATGAAAGCTTTTTCTTTGCTTTATTAACCGTTGGCTCGACTTTATTTTTAGGTTTTGCTTCAGTTGTTGGTTTTTCAACCTGTTTTGGCGCAACGCGCTTCAAGTAATCTTCGTAATCATGATAACCACCAACTACTTTATTAATTTTTGCATCACCTTCAAACGCCCAAATAGACGTCGCCGTGTTATCTATGAATTCACGGTCATGGCTTACTAATAGAACCGTTCCTTCATAATTAGCCACTAACTCTTCTAATAGCTCTAATGTTTCCACATCCAAATCATTGGTAGGCTCATCCAGAATTAATAGATTTGATGGTCTTACGAACAACTTAGCAAGTAACAAACGGTTCTTCTCACCGCCTGATAATGCTTTAACAGGAGTCCTTGAACGCTCTGGAGGGAATAGGAAATCTTGTAAATAGCTTAATACGTGGCGAGTACCACCATTAAATTCAACCTCTTGTTTACCTTCAGCCACATTGTCTTGAACACTCTGTTCTTCATCTAACGCTAATCTATGCTGATCAAAATACGCAACCTTAAGGTTTTCGCCTATTTTCACAACACCTGCATCAGGCTCAATTTGCCCCATCATAAGTTTGATTAAAGTAGATTTACCGACACCATTTGGGCCAACTAACGCTATTCTGTCACCTCTTGCTACTATCGCATCAAAGTCACTAATAAGGGTTCTGCCTTTAATAGCGTACGTAATATTAATCGTTTCGAATACTTTCTTGGCTGACTTATCACCAGATTGAATCGACATTTTCGCATTTTTAGGCGCATCAATTCTGGCACCACGTTGATTACGTAAGTCTTTTAGTGCTCTAACTCGGCCTTCATTTCGGGTACGTCTAGCTTTTATACCTTGGCGGATCCACACTTCTTCTTGGGCTAGTTTTTTATCAAATAACGCATTTTGTTGTTCTTCTACTACTAACAATCGCTGTTTTTCTTCTAAGTAATACTCGTATGTACCTTCAAAAGAAACTAAATTACCTCGGTCTAAATCGATAATACGCGTAGCTAAGCTTCTGATGAATGCCCTATCATGGGAGATAAACACGATTGCACCAGTGAACTCTTTCAAGAAGGTTTCTAGCCACTGAATCGCGTCAATATCCAAATGGTTAGTCGGCTCATCAAGTAATAGAACATCTGGCTGTTTGACCAATGCTCTTGCTAGTGCTAATTTTCTTAACCAACCACCGGATAACTTATTAATATCTTGATCCGGTTCTAAACCTAACTTTGTCAAGGTTTGGCTAATGGTCGTTTCTAATGTCCAGCCGTGTAACTGTTCAATGCGGTTTTGAACTTGCTCTAACTTGTTCATTAACTCTGGTTCATCACAAACTTTTAATGCCAGTTCGTTGTACTCATCCAGTAGTTGTTTAGTTTCTTCTAAACCCTTTGATACAAACTCAAACACAGTACCGTGTTGACCACGAGGTGGATCTTGTTCAAGCCTTGCAACAATAGCGTCACTAACGATTTGTAGTTTACCGTCATCTAATGTTAAGTCATTGTTGATAATCTTCAACAATGACGATTTACCTGCGCCGTTACGTCCAACAATACAAACACGTTCACCGCTGTTTAATTGAAAGTCGGTTTTATCTAATATTGGGTTGGTACCAAAGGCTAATTGAGCCTTAGAAAGTCTAACTAATTCCATAAAATTTCAAATACTGCTTAATTTGTTCTGCGTCAAACGGCCAATAAAGACCTTGTTCTTCGCGTTCCACCAATAACACTGGAATGTGTTCACCATATAAATGAACTAAAACATCGTCTTCAACAATATCGACAATTGTTGGTGACAATTCCAGAGATTGGCATAATTTAAAGGCGTCATCACAAAGATGACACCCATCGGTTGAATATAAAAATACTTGTTTAATCATTACTACTTATTTATTACAAAACGCTACTTTAAAGATAGCTTCCAGCATTGATGAATTTTACTATTACGTTGAAAATCTTCAGGTAATGTTTGTTTTGTCATGTCCGTGATAACAAACCCCAACTCTTCAATCGCACTTGTATCTAATTTAAAATTACGTAAGTTATTTGAAAATAACAGTTCACCGCCATCATTTAAACGCTCTTTAACTAATTTAATGATTTCAACATGATCTCGTTGTACATCCCACGTTCGATCCATTTTTTTAGAATTAGAAAAACTTGGTGGATCTAAAAAGACTAAATCAAATTTATCGTGACACTTAGTTAACCAATCTAAACAATCTGCTCTTTGGAAAAAGTGACTCTTAGTGTCAATTCTGTTTAGTCTGAAGTTATCTTCACACCAATCTAGGTAAGTGTTTGACATATCAACACTCGTTACGCTTTTAGCGCCACCTAATGCGGCATGAACAGACACACTACCTGTATAGCAGAATAGATTCAAAACAGTTTTTTCGTTACACCAAGAGGCAAACTCTTTGCGTGTTGAACGGTGATCTAAAAATAAACCTGTATCCAGATAGTCATGAATATTAACGTAAAACTGAGCATTAAATTCACTTACCGTAAATCTATGGTGCTTACTGTCTTCTTTTTGATATTGATCTTTGCCCTTTTGCGACTTACGTACTTTTAATGCAAAGGTGTTTTCGTCCAAATTAAATTTTTGCTGTAAAATACTTAACACATCCAGTAAACGCTGTTCAGCTAGATTAGCATTAACGGTTTTTGGAGCTTGGTATTCATACACTACTATTTTACCGTCGTAATAATCCACCGCAACATTGTACTCAGGAATGTCTGCGTCATAAATACGGTAACATTTGATGTCTTCTTTTTTCGCCCATTTTGTTAAGCGTTTTAAGTTTTTGTCTAAACGTCCTTCAAAGGCTTGACCATCTTTACTCAAATAATACTTTCCGTTTTTAGCACTTTCTGACAACTCACACTGTTGCGGTGTTAATTGATAATTAGTTAAAACCGTTTCAATTTGGCCATTCTTTAACTTAAATTCTTTGCTTTTCTGTAGGCGTAATAGCTTTATTAACATTGGTTGGCCACTTAAAAGCGACACATGCCAATTTTCATAATTCTGTTTTAAGTTAAGACCTAAACGTTTAAATAACGACAACAACACTATTGATTCACCAATACGCTCACCATACGGCGGATTTGACACAATCCAACCAGGCTCTAGCGATTTGGAAACCGTTGCTTTAGAGGCGTCTTGCTGAGCAATAGTGATCACATCTTCCAAATGAGCGTTCTCAATGTTAAGCATTGCTTTATCAACTACATACTTTGAAATTTCATAGCCAATAAAGGTAGTAGTCGCAGGCACTTCTTGTGCAATGGCTTCATCTCTTAATGCTTCATATTTAAATACACTGTACTCCGGATGTTTAACAAACGGAAAACTACGTTTATTTAGCCCTGGTGCACGTTTCATATGAATGTTAGCGGCTTCAATTAATATTGTGCCAGAGCCTGCAAACATATCGACAAACGGACTTTTTTCATCCCAACCACTTCTTTTTATAATAGCAGCAGCTAAGTGCTCTTTTAATGGCGCGGCACCTTGCTCTGTTCTAAAACCACGTTGATGCAAAGATGGGCCAGAAAAATCCACATAAATCTTACACTTACCTTTAAATAATCTTGCCTGAATTCTGATATCTGGACTTTCTTTATCTATGTCTGGACGTTTACCTGATTCTTCTCTTAAATTGTCTACGATAGCGTCTTTGACTATTAATGCACCAAACTGCGTATTTCTTATACTTTTGTCAGTTCCAACAAACTCAACAGAAAAAGTGCGGCTTTTAGTGAAATAAGGATGCCAATCAAAGCCTAAAACACCATTATATATGTCGTCCTTCTCACTTCCGCGAATTTCAGTTACGTATCTTAAAACACGAGTTGCTAGTCGAGACCATAAACATATTTTTTGTGCGACCTCAAAAGTGGCTGTAAAATAAACAGACTGCATTTTATGATGAACATCAGTAGCCCCCAACTCAGTAAGTTCGGTGGCTAAAAGTGGTTCAATACCGGCGGATGTAAGAGCTATAAAGTTAGGCATAAGATCAAAAGTTAGTAAATTTGGCGTCATTATAGCAAATTT
This sequence comes from Psychrosphaera sp., assembly GCA_034111705.1. Taxonomy (GTDB): domain Bacteria; phylum Pseudomonadota; class Gammaproteobacteria; order Enterobacterales; family Alteromonadaceae; genus Psychrosphaera. The sequence goes on along the minus strand of JAWUWS010000076.1, from coordinate 1,631 downwards.
ATGCAAAAGACCTATTTATTACAGTTTTTTAATTTATAACTTGCATAAATAATTTTAAACATTATTATACGCACCTCGTTGAGGCAGACAGTCTTAAACGAGAAAAGAAAGTCAAATTGCAAAGACTTTAAAATAGCAAGTATAGTGTCGCGGGATGGAGCAGTCTGGTAGCTCGTCGGGCTCATAACCCGAAGGTCGTAGGTTCAAATCCTGCTCCCGCAACCAATTCTTTGAATAGAATTCAACACTACAAATTCTTAAAAGTAGAATTAAAATACTTCAGGTCGTAGGTTCGCTCTTACAAAAGATGCTGCTCCCACAACCAATTCTTTGATAATAGAATTAAAACAATATTGGCTTGTTTAACTTTATAGTTAAACCATTCGGACGCGGGATGGAGCAGTCTGGTAGCTCGTCGGGCTCATAACCCGAAGGTCGTAGGTTCAAATCCTGCTCCCGCAACCAATTTTTGTATACTTTAGGTCGTAGGTTCGCTCTTACAAAAGATGCTGCTCCCGCAACCAATTTCATATTTCATACTATTTAAACTTCATACAATATTCATACGAACTCATAACCCGAAAGTCTTAGGTTCGCTTTTTATAAGAGATGCTGCTCTCGCAACCAATTCATGTATACTTTAGGTCGTAGGTTCGCTCTTACAAAAGATGCTGCTCCCGCTACCAATTTTATATTTCATACTACTTAACCTTCATATAATATTCATACGAACTCATAACCCGAAGGTCGTAAGTTCGCTTTTTATAAGAGATGCTGGACCCGCAACCAATTTATGTATACTTTAGGTCGTAGGTTCGCTCTTACAAAAGATGCTGCTCCCGCAACCTATTTCCTATTTCCTATTATTTAATATCATATTCATACGAACTCATCACCCGAACATCGTATGTTCGCTTTTTATATGAGATGCTGCTCCCACACCCAATTATTTTTATATGCAAAAGGTCGTAGGTTCGCTCTTACAAAAGATGCTGTTTCCGCAACCAATTTAAAATTATCTAATTTCTTACTATTTAAACCTCATATAATATTATACGTAATAATACCCCGAAGATCGTAGGTTCGCTTTTTATAAGAGATGCTGCTCCCGCACCAATTCTTACAATATGAATTAAAACTGTTGTGGATTGTTTAACTGTTCAGTTAAACCATTCGGACGCGGGATGGAGCAGTCTGGTAGCTCGTCGGGCTCATAACCCGAAAGTCGTAGGTTTGTTTTTATAAAGAGCTTCGCTCTTAAAAAATATGTTACCCAAAACAAATTCTTAGTTTTCCCCATCCATAAAAACAACTTAATTCATTTAAAATTAGATAGTAATGAAAGTCCTGTTTTCCAATTCTATAAAATAAATATTTTTAGCTATATAACCAGGTTACCGATCTTCGTTTTTACATAGAAAAGCACTTTATTTACACTAAGATGTAACAAATCTTACAAATTGGGGGTTAAATATCTTTTTGAGTATTTAGCTGCTACTCTTTATTTTGTTAGCTTCAAAGCTTTAACTTAGTTTAAATTTATTGTCACTATAAACCTCAGTGTTGAATAAACAGAACAATGGAAAAATAATAAAACTCAAACTCAGCAAGTTTAAAAAGGGATGTTATTT
>JAWUWS010000075.1:0-27900 GCA_034111705.1 Psychrosphaera sp. | reverse complement strand
ATGTTAGCCGTGAAATTTATCAACTAGCACTTTAATTGCTTAAGGTCTTATGAATATGTCTCAATCAAAAAACAGTAATAGACAAATTACATTAGCATCTCGTCCAAATGGCGAGCCAAAACCATCTGATTTTAAATTAGTCGAAACGGCTATCCCAACAATCAGTCAAGGGCAGGTTTTATTAAGAACGGTATATTTATCGTTAGACCCTTATATGCGTGGTCGTATGAGCGATGCTGAATCTTATGCTGATCCGGTAGCGATTAATGGCGTTATGGTTGGTGGTTCGGTTTGCCGTGTAGAGCAAACATTAAATGACAACTTCAAGCAAGGTGACTGGGTTGTCGCATTTGGTGGTTGGCAAGATTATTGTGTATCTGACGGTGTTGATTTATTAAAACTACCAGAGCAGCTTGCACAAAAATCTTATGCGTTAGGCATTTTAGGTATGCCAGGCTTAACGGCTTATATGGGATTAATGGATATTGGTGAACCAAAAGCAGGCGAAACAGTAGTAGTTGCAGCAGCAACGGGGGCTGTAGGTAGCTTAGTTGGACAAATTGCTAAGTTAAATGGATGTCACGTAGTGGGAATTGCTGGTGGCGCTGAAAAATGTGACTACGCGGTTAAGCAACTTGGTTTTGATGCGTGTGTTGATCATAAATCAGCAGACTTGGCTGAGACATTAAAACAAGCTTGTCCAAATGGTATTGACGTTTATTTTGAAAACGTAGGTGGTGCTGTATTTGATGCCGTACTTCCATTATTAAATACTCAAGCACGTATTCCATTATGTGGTTTGATTTCACAATATAACGCAACATCATTACCCGATGGACCTGACAGAATGGGCGCATTAATGGGCCGTTTATTGGTTAAGCGTATCAAAATGCAGGGCTTTATTGTATTTGATGATTACGGTCATCGTTACAGCGAGTTTAGTGACGCTATGTCGAATTGGCTACAACAAGGTCAAATCAAGTACAAAGAACATTTAGTTAAAGGTATTGAAAACTCACCAAAGGCTTTCATCGGTTTATTAAAAGGTGAAAACTTTGGTAAGTTAGTTGTGCAAGTTGGGCCTGATAACTTGTAGGGTTATAATTGTTAATAAATAAAGGCACTCATAGAGTGCCTTTATTATAAAATTAGAACGTTTAATCTCAGTTTCATATTTAGGTTTTGTGGCGTTTAACCATATTTTTAGGTCATTCATCTGTTTACCTATATTTTTTAATATATTTTTAAGGGTATAGTAAGTTATTGCATTAATTATTCTAAATAATTAAATTTTAGAACAGCTAAATTGGAATATTAGATGAGCATCAAATCCCTTTATACCGTCAGTTTATTACCGCTTTTGATTGCAACTCAGTCGTTAGCCGGTGATATCTCTACTACGCCAACCGCAACTTTTGCTGATAATAAAAAGCTTCATAACATTGCTAGTGAAATATCAGCAGAGCGCATTGAATCTGATATAAAAAAATTAGTCAGTTTTGGTACTCGCCATACCTTGTCTGAAACAAAATCAGACACTAGAGGAATTGGTGCAGCGCGACGTTGGATCAAATCAGAATTTGATAAAATATCTGCTGAGTGTGGAGGCTGTTTAACCGTTTATTATCAATCAGAAACCATCAGTGGCGAAAAACGTATTCCAAATGCAACGGAAGTGGTAAATGTGATTGCTATCCAAAAAGGGCAATCAGACTCAAACAGATATGTTGTTATGTCTGGAGATATTGATTCTCGAGTATCGGATGTGATGAATTTCACTTCTGATTCGCCTGGCGCTAATGATAATGCCTCTGGTGTTGCAGGTGCAATTGAAGCCGCTCGAGTATTATCTAAATATAAATTCCATGGCAGTGTTATTTATGCGGCTCTGTCTGGTGAAGAGCAAGGTTTGTTTGGTGGAAAAATAATGGCCAAACAGGCTAAAGAACAAAACTGGAAAATAAAAGCCGTTTTAAACAATGACATGATTGGTAATATTGAAGGTGTTAATGGCGTTATCAATAACACAACGGCAAGGATCTTCTCTGAGGGGACTCGCCCAACAGAAACCGATAAAGAAGCTATTACCCGTCGTTTTACTGGCGGTGAAGTTGACTCTCCAAGTCGTAATTTAGCCAGATACATTGATAAAATTGCAGATCAATATATTCCTAATTTAGACACTATGATGATTTATCGGTTAGACCGTTTTGGTCGCGGAGGGCACCATCGTCCATTTAATCAAGTTGGATTTCCTGCGGTACGAATAATGGAAACCAATGAAAACTATAATCGACAACATCAAGATTTAAGAACTGAAAATGGCATTGAATACGGTGACACCATCGACGGTGTTGATTTTGACTATGCCGCTAAATTAACATCTTTAAACGCTGTTTCATTGGCGTCAATGGCAATGGCACCAACACCACCTGCAAACGTGAAAATTCAAGGTGCAGTAAAGCCTGACACAACACTTTCTTGGATTCTACCTTCTGCATCTGAAAATCCACAGCTAGCAGGTTATAAAATCTATTGGCGATTTACCGACTCGTCACAATGGCAATTTAGTCGCTCGGTTGGCAAAGTGAGTGAATTTACGTTAAAAAATGTGGTTATTGATAATTACTTTTTTGGTGTTGCAAGTGTTGCTAATGATGGAACTGAAAGTCCTGTTGTATTTCCAGGAGCTGCAGGAAGTTTTGGCCTTTAAATAAGATAAAGCACCTTTCTACTTGAGATAGATAAAACAAAAAGCTGATATTTTAATGTCAGCTTTTTGTAGATAGCGTATTTATTCTTAGCTAACTTAGTCGGATGTCAGCGTACTTACTCAATCGCTAACCTACTAGTACTTGGCTTAATACCATCGTCTAATTTTATGTCCTTTGTATGCATAAAACAAAATAAACAAGTAACAAGGTATTAACATCCAATAAGCATCTTGTAGCCCTAGCAATTCAGAGAATTTACCATAAACAAGCGGTAAAACAGCTCCGCCAGCAATACCCATTATTAATAAAGCAGATGCTTGAGCTGTGTGTTTTCCTAAGCCATCTAAAGCAAGAGGCCAGACAGCCGGCCAAACTAAAGCATTAGCAAAGCCGAGTAGGGCAACCAATACGATTGTATTAGGCAATAAAGGTAATCCAATCCACCCCCATAAAACACTAGATATTACTGTGTTGTCATGGTTAGAATAAATCACGGATAGGCATACTAATATCCCTAATATGGAAGAGCTTAATAATGCTTGGCTTTGAGTTAGAAAACGAGGGATAACGACTAAACCTAATAAATAGCCTATTATCATAAATACCATTGTATAGGAGGTTAAGGATGTTGAGTTAGCCACACCTAATTGTGATCCCAAAAGTCCAATAGTGTCACCAGCAATAACTTCTACTCCAACATAAAAGAATAACGTTACAACTCCTAAAATGAGCTGAGGGTAATGAAGAATCGATTTTGTAGGTTCATCTGTTTGACTCTCTGAACTTAAGTCAAGCTCAGGTAAAGAAGATAGTTTTAGAAAAAATGCAAGAATAGCTAATGCGATAGCTAAACCAATATATGGTTGTACTAATCCGGATGCTAACTGTTCAATCTGTTGTAAGCGTTCAATGTCTGAAAGGTTAGCAATAGATTTTACACTTACATCACTCAAGTCACCTAATACAAGTGCCGTAAATACAATTGGGGCAATAAAACCTGCTCCTTTATTTAATAATCCCATTATAGAAATACGTACAGCGGCGGTTTCTTGCGGCCCAATCTTTACAATGTATGGGTTTGATGCAGTTTGCAAAATTGTGAGTCCAGTTCCTACAATAAATTGAGCAATTAGAAAAATATAGAATTCACGAGTATAAGCCGCAGGTATAAATAATAAACTTCCAAAAGCCATAATTAGTAACCCAAGAACCATAGCGTTTTTATAACCAGTCTTATCTAACACCCATGCCATAGGTAAAGCCATGAAAACAAAAGCAATATAAAAAGCCGATGCAACAAATAGTGCTTGGGTCTCTGATAGGTCACAAACTATTTGTAAAAATGGTATGAGCGCGCCATTAAGCCAAGTTACAAAACCAAAGACAAAGAACAAAATACCGATAATAAGCATAGGTAGTAACGAACTTTGTTTTTTGTGGGACGATGTTAACGTTTGCATATTTTACCTTTATACTTTTTATTGTTAGGTATGGACACTTAAAATAGATAAACAGTTTATAGGAAAGAGCTTTTTAACGATTTATTTAAGTAACTAGTGTTTTAGTTTGCATCTAACTATTTGACAAGTCTACATTTATTGTCATTTGTTTGAAAGTGGGATTACGGTAACGTTATATTTACTTAGTAAGATAAGTAACTAGGGGGCGTTTGAAAAAGTTAAACTTATTTACAAATTAAAGTAAACTATAAAAATATATAAAATATCTGGTTTTTAAATCTATGTGTTTACTATAGTTAAGCCAAGATATAAATGAGGTTGTTTATGTTATTTAAGTACATTATGGCGTTAACTTTTTTTGTAACGTGCATATCAAGTTCAGTAAAAGCGGATGATTTGAATATTGATTTTAGTGGTTTTGCTACTCTAAGTATGAGCTACAGTGATGATCCTGATATTGCTTTTAGCTCCAATTATCTTAACAATAGTGAAGCTGGCTTTTCATTTAAGCGTGATTCTATACTTGGTGCTCATGTTAATGTAACTCTAAATAGCGATTGGGATGCAGTTGCTCAAGTCATATACCAAGATCGCTCATCCACGTATTTTAATGACTTCTTAGAATTAGGCTTTTTACGTTATCGCCCTCAACGAAACTGGACCGTTAGGGCTGGTAGAATCAATAGTGACCTTTTCCTTTTATCTGAATACACCAATGTAGGTTATGCTTATTTATGGGCACGCCCACCTCATGCATATTACTCATTTGCATCAACTGTAGGTAATTATGACGGTATGGATGTTGAGTATAATAGTCAAATCAATAATGGTTTTTTACGAATTAAGCTGGGCTTAGGTCAGACAACAGCCGAATTAATTGCTGGGGGTGAAGATTTAAGTATTACCTTTGATGATTTATACACGTTAAGTGCAGTTTACTTAAAAAATCAGTGGACGTTTAGAGTGGCAGCGTCTAAGTCGAACTTTTCTAATTTTAAATCAACGGCTTTTAATTATTTAATGGATGGTTTAAATAGTTTAGACCCAACTAATACTTGGCCTCAGCCTGCTCAATTAGCAAGTGAATTTGAAGCTAGAAATCATACTATGAATTATTCTGCACTAGGTGTTGTTTACGATGATATGAATTGGCTTATTCAGGCTGAAATAGGTTCGGTAGAGTCGGATTGGATGGTAACGCCATCTAATGTTAACGGTTATATTAGCGTAGGGTACCGGATAAATGAGGTAACCTATTACTCTAGTTTTTCTGTTGCGAAGAACACAAAAGATACCCCTAAAATGCTATCTTCAGAGGCATTACCTTACTTGCCAGAACACTACCAACTTGCAGCAGAAGAGCTGATTAGGCAAACAAATTATGCGTTAAGTCGTACTATTGTTGATCAGAAAAGTATTAACCTAGGTGCAAACTGGCATTATTCCGATACACTTGTATTAAAAATGCAAGCCGATCATTTTATGCTCGAATCGTCGGGAGGGAATTTATGGGGACTGAACTCCCAAATTAATATTGATGCAGAGCATGATGTAAATTTAATTAGCGTTAACGCTAATTGGGTATTTTAATCATGCAGTTAATAAAATCTATTATGTCACTTTTATTATTAGTAAGTTCATACTCTTATAGTTACAGCCAAGACCTCGTAATTGTTGTAAATAAAAATAATAGTATCAATGAACTTTCTAAGAATGAAGTTATCGATATTTATATGGGGCGTTATATGACATTTCCCGATGGAAAAAGTGCTAAGCCTTTAGATTTGCCAGCCAATTCAAAATTAAAGAGTGACTTTTATTTAAAGCTCGTTAATCAAAGTGAGCAAAAAATCAATGCATATTGGGCTAGGGTGTTTTTCTCAGGACGTGCAAAACCGCCAGAGTCTGTTGAGTCTATTGATGATGCTTTAAATCAGTTGAAAGATTCGGAGTTTGGTATTGCCTATATTCCAGAATCTAAGCTGACCGATACTGTTAAAGTGGTATATAGATTAAATGAAGATTAGCCAAAAAATATACATTCGTGTAGCCTTAAATATAGCTATTGTTGCTTTATTGGTATCGATTGTTACCTCTTTTTTTTCGTATACATCGGGGTTGGAAGAAAAAAAAACCATCAACTATTCACTTGTTAAACAACTTGCTCAAACAATGCAAAAAACCGCAGCGATGTCAGTATATTTAACGGATATTGATTTAGGTACAGAGATCGGTAATGGCCTATTAAGTAATGATTTAGTAAAAGGGGTTAGTTTATCTGGAGGTGTAGATATGCAGCTCACTTATGGTGAGATGGATAATGTACTAGAGCAGATATCAATAAATCTGATGCACCCCTTTATTCCAGATGTTCAAATTGGGCTATTGACTTTATATCCAGACGATATTTACATCCAACAACAAGCACAAGGTGACAGTGAGAAAGAAGTTTTATTAATGATGGTTAATTCTATTATTATCATTTTCTTCGTATCCATAGCTGTACACCAAAGGTTAACTAGACCGTTACAATATCTCACTGATGAATTTTCTCAAATTGATCCAAGCCTGCCTGAAACTATGCAAATGCTCAGTGTTAGAAGCCGAGCAAAAGATGAAATTAGTCGGTTGATAAAAGGGATTAATTCATTAATGTACGAATTACGCTTAACCATGAGTAATGAAAGAGAGTTAAGAATAAAAACCCAAGAGTTAGAAGCTCGTTTTAGATTGATTTTTGAGCAAGCTAGTGCGGGTATATGTTTAGTTAATCAACAAAATATGATCACAGTTTATAACCCTGCATTTGAGAGTCTCTTTATAAAAGAAGGTGACGTAGAAATGGTTACGATGAATTTCCCTATATTATTGAGTAACCCAGATAAACTTCAAGAATTGTTTGACACTATCAGAAATAAGCATGGTGTTGACCAACTCACTTTAGATATTGAGTGTACGGTAGGTAAAGAAACTAAATGGATACATTGTTTATTTGCTAAGTTAACGGAGCAACGAGACTCTGTACGTGATAACCAAGAAAGCTTGATTGAAGTCGTTTTACATGACGTAACCGAGAGGGCTGAAAAAGAGTTTCAAACCCAGTTTGAAGCGGATCACGATGCATTAACGTATTTATTAAATCGACGCGCAGGTGAAAGGAAGTTGAATAATGCATTGTCAGAATGCATTGAAAACGAGCATAAGTTAATGCTTATGATGATTGATTTAGATAAGTTTAAACCTGTTAATGATAATTTTGGTCATGAAGCTGGTGATAAAGTACTAGTCGAAGTTAGCCGTCGTATAAAAAATCAATTTAACTTAACAACAGACATTTGTATCCGTTGGGGGGGAGACGAGTTTTTGATAGCTCGTCAAGTCGAAGACTTTGATCTACATAGCGCAATGACTCAAGCACAACAACTATTGCAAGATATTGAACAACCAATTGAAGTTAAATCAAATACCAATTGTGATGTTAGTGCAAGTATTGGCTTAGTTATAGGACCTAATGACGGTCAAGTTCTACATAAACTAATGATGAATGCGGATAGTGCCATGTACCAAGCTAAAGAGAGTGGGAGAGGCCAAGTAATTCTATTTAAAAAAACATAAAGAATATTAAGCTATATAAAATCCTTTAATCCAGTAAAATAAGTATCCGTAGATATTAATTCTATGAATTACTGATGGATAAGACGCCTTCTGATGTTTATTCTTAAGGGATATTGTACTCAAGATTAACTTATCGTTTAGTGGTAAGTTGATCCTGAATAATACGAGTTATTACATTTATCACTGAACACCAATTATTGGTTTTGAATGAAAAAATTATAACTTTCTCTATCATTTAATTTTTGCGAAAAGCTAAAGCCTAGTTGAAGCAGTTGAGGGTTGTGCTGATAGTGTTTAATCACTCGTTTTAATTCCATTGTCGCTTGTTTAGTTTTACCTATGCTATCAAGAGCTAGAAAATATAAATAAGCATACTGTGGATTATTTTCATCATATTTAATTGCTTGTTTAAAAGATTGAATAGATGAAGGTTTATCACCACTGCGTATTAAAAACATACCATGTGCATAATGTAGAGGGGCGAACTTGGGAACGTTAGTTAAGCCGCGTTGATAGACTTGCTTTTCTTTGTCTGTTTGCTGTAACTGACGATATAAATCTGCCAAATTAATATAGTTTGCTTCAAAATAAGGGTCAACCAAAATTCCATGTTCTAGATCTGAAATCGCTTGTTTCAGTGCTCCTTGTTGAATATTAATTAAACTACTATTGAGGCTACCTTCACCACGCCAACTTGTGATTTGATTAGCGATAGCTAATTCAGAAAATGCATTTTTAAACGCTAAGGTTTGCTCTAGACCAATATTAAATAAATGGTTTGCAGCAGCTACGCGGATTGCTTTGTATTTGTCGTGTAATAAAGATTGATAACTTCTTAGCTTATCTGCATTCGATAGTAAGTTACCTACTTTAGCTGCGGCTAAGCGAATCAGGGGAAGAGGAGACTCAACCCAAGATTGTATAATATTTTCTGTTAATAACTGAGTTGAGTTTGGTAATAACATTAGTGCACTTGCGCGTTTTATTTCACTAAGGTTATTATCATTAATAAGTGATAGATGTTGCTCTAAAGGTAGACTCTGATTGTGTTGTAATTGTAGGTAGAGTTGCTCACCTTTAGGTAACGCTTTAGTTGGTCCATACCAGTCTTTAAGTTGGTTGGTTGCCCAAATAGCTGGTTCGTCTTTGTGGCAATTTATACAAGCGTTAGGGGTGTTGAATTGCTCTGAAAGGTGTGGTCTAGGAATTTTAAAACTATGATCACGACGAGCATCTACCCCCATGTAAGTCGTTTCTGGCATATGACAATTAACACATTGAGCCCCACTTGAATCCATAGGATGGCGAATATGTCGTTGCTGTTGGTAAACTTCAGCGTTGTGGCATTGTAAACACAGCCCATTACCTTCAACTTTAACCTTCATAGTATGTTTATTGTGGCAATCTAAGCAATTCACTCCTGCTTCATACATTTTACTTTGTAGGAATGAACCATATACATACACTTCTTCTTTAATCTGACCGTCGGCGTAATAAAGAGGAGAGCTTAATAATGTCGGAGAAAATTGATTTAAAAACTCTGTGGTTGGACTAATTCCATCAGTAAGAGGTGCACGTAAAGAGTGGCAAGAGAAACAGGTGTCCATAAAAGCGTTGTCACGTTCTTTCCCGGCCCAACGAGCGACGTTTGTGTTAGGCTCTAATAGCCAACCCAAAGCTTGTTTTGACTCATTTTCAGTCAAACCTAATGTGTTATTATATTTATGTTTTGTTTTACCGTGCTCCGTCATTTTTCCGTGACAGGACTGGCAACCAACATTAATGTTATCCCAATTTGTACTGAAGCTATTATCTACTTTTGAGTATTGGCGTTTTAGTCCATCCGAATGACAATCTGCACACATACCATTCCAGTTTTGCAAAGGTTGTAACCAATGGAGTCTATCGTTTGCGTGTATGTCTTCTTCAGCATAGTTAGGATACCAGCGTTGGCCACCTTGCGATTTTTCTCTGCTGTCCCAGGCAAAAGGAAATACTTGTAAGCGGCCACCATCTGCTTCCACTAAATACTGCTGTAATGGAAAGTGTCCAAAGGTATATTTCACTTGGTAAGTTGAGGTTTTATCTTGTTCAGTTAAGTCGATCAAGTATTGTTTGTTTTTAATATAAAAGCGTGATTTTTGAGAGAAGTGTTCAGTAATAACATTGTTAAAATCAGCGATTATGCTTTTTGAGTTTGCTACTGACATGGCTTTTGCGTGGTCAGATTGTTGCCAATTAGACACCTGAGACTGATGACAACTTACACAATTTTCCGTAGCAAAAACATTAAAAGTGACTAAATAAATCAAAAGTAAATGTAATAGAGGTTTTATCACTTATAAATGCTCATTCAATAGCAATCACTTAAATGGAATAAATATAAAGTGACTGTAGAAATTTAATTATATTAAAAATGGTACAGGTAAATTTATTACTCTTCTAAGCCGTGTACACAACCTAAAAGAGTCGTTCTTGCAGACTCTAAATGCGTTTTCATAGCGAGAACCGCACCAGCATGATCATGTGCTACAAGATGTTTTAATATCTCTATATGCTCATCTATGGCAACGGTAAACCTTCCTAGTTCACCATTCCTATCCCATTGATAGTGATAATGGCATATAAAAGAAGCTACATCGTAGAATTGATTAATAAAGCGATTTTCGTCAGCTTCTCTTATTTTAAAGTGAAGTGCTTTATCAAGGTCCGGGAATTCACCATATCGATTTTTCATATCTGAGCGAACACTTAAATGCGCTTTTAATAAATCCTCTAAATCTTGCCAAATTGTATGTTCTTCAGGCACTTTAAGTAATTTATTTAAGGCATTCATTTCCAGCATTTCTCGGAAATCAATGAGCTCTCGAGCAAAGTCTTCATCGAACTTTACCATTTGCCAACGACCTCGTGGAATTTTCTGTATTAGACCGTTATTTGAAAATTTAATTAAAAATTCTCTTACGCTTATAGTTGTACATCCTGAATTTTTGGCCAAACTAAGTTCAGAAAAACGATCGCCCGGAAGAAGTTCACCCTTGTGAATTAAGCCCAAAAAGTACTTTTCAATTTGTTCATCTTTTGTTGGTGATTTATTTTCTATATCAAAATAATCTTCACCATTAGGTTGTCGTAATACAACCTTATTTGACCCTTGTCGTTGAATGATTTTTTTCTCTATCAAATAATCAACACACGACCTAACAGTCGTTCGACTTATATTTAACTCTCTTGTTAACGCCATGTCGTTAGCCATGATTTGCCTGTCACCAGGCAAAGCTTCTATTTGATCTAACAACTGGTTTATAGATTGTTTAAAAAGGTATGTTTTATCTGTTGTCATTCTTCGACTCTTAGTCTTTCTAAGTGAACTTAAATTAAGTTTTAAGGTATTAAAATTCTATATTTTTAGATAATTAATCTTTATACATTATTAATACATATACAAGTATTATATCGAGTATACATAATTTGTTGCCCAATAAATATCCTTCAATTGCCCTAAAATTAGTTTTGTTTCTGAATATAAAATTGTTAATGCTTTATACTATTTGGTGGGAAGGGATTAAACTTCAATCTCTTTCGTTAAAATACTCTTAGCTTGTTATAATTTCCCTCAAAAAAAATAATTGTATTTTTGTATATAAAAATATATCTTTAGTTGTTCTTTTACAAAAGTCACATTTATTGTGTGGTTAATCTTGTTAAGTAATATTATTGAATGGTGGATTAAATTCACTTGTTTAACTAAAAGAAAAGTTAAAATTGAGGTTTCGACGTGATCAAAACAAATAATAAACGTATTAATAACTATTTATATAATGCTCTAAAAAGTTTAGTCGTTGTTAGCGTAGTGTTTAACATTGCAGCTTGTGAAAGGGCTGATAATGTATCTAAGGAATTAAGTGATTCAAAACGTCCTAATATTGTTTTAATCATGACGGATGATCAAGGTTATGGAGATATAGGTCATAACGATAACCCAATAGTACAAACCCCAACATTAGATCAATTAGCGCAACAAAGTACTAAATTCACTAACTTTCATGTTGACCCAACTTGTTCTCCAACTCGGGCTGCTTTAATGAGTGGACAGTACTCATTACGAGCTGGTGTTTGGCACACTGTTATGGGACGACACCTTTTAGCAACAGATACTCACACTATAGCGGAAGCTCTACAGGACGGTGGTTATAATACCGCTATTTTTGGAAAATGGCATCTTGGCGATAACTATCCATTTAGACCTCAAGATCAAGGTTTTGAACACGTATTAATACATGGTGCTGGAGGTGTTGGACAAACACCAGATTTTTGGGGGAATACTCAGTTTGACGATACATACCTTTTAAATGGTAAACCTAAAAAGTACGATGGATTCGCTACAGATGTATGGTTTGATGAAGCTATCGATTATGTTGAAAAAATGGCACAAAAAGATGAACCTTTCTTTTTATATTTGCCAACAAATGCACCACATTCTCCGTTTCGAGCTCCGGATAAGTATATTGAACCTTATAAAGAACTAGGGTTAAGTGACGATCTCTCTGCATTTTATGGAATGATCACAAACCTTGATGAAAACATCGCTCGACTTGAAAGTACGTTAGATAAGACTGGGATAACAGATAACACTATCTTTGTCTTCTTAACTGACAATGGCTCAGTTTTAGGTGAGCATACGAATAAAGTTGCCGATAGTGAGCTTGCAAGAACTATAGAAAAGAAAATTGGTAAAAAGATCAAAACCTTAAATTACTATATGCGTGGGAAAAAAGCCTCTACTTATGAAGGTGGTCATAGAGTTCCTATTTATTTCAGATGGCCAAATGGTGGCTTAAATGAAGAAAAAGTTGTAGAAGGTCTAGCGGCTCATTTTGATTTAATGCCAACACTTTTAGATCTAGTAGGTTTAGATTTTAGTAAATTAGATACTGATGGTATTAGTTTAAAAAAGGCCCTTTTAGAAAGCCAGCCTTTACCTGATAGAACAATTACGGTTACCAATCAACGTGTATTAAACCCAGATAAAGAACGCCCGTTTTCTGTTATGCAAGGTAGTTGGCGTTTAGTTAAACCTGATGGGAAAATAGACAAAGTTGAATTGTATAATATTGCGACCGACCCATCTCAGAAATCTGATATAGCAGATAAAAATCCAGAAGTTGTTAGCACACTCACTAAAGAGTACCAAAAGTGGTGGACTCACGCGACAAAAGAAGGGGTTCCAACACAGAGACCTATCGTGGGAACTGAACACGAAAGTCCAACACGTTTAACTAGTCATGACTGGTTAGCTCCTAATACAGGTCAAGTTGCATGGTTCCCTGGATATCTTAACGATAAGTTTGGTCATAAAGGCTGGATTGGGAATGAAGATTCTTTCGTTATTTCGCCTTGGAAAATCAAATCAGCGCAAGCAGGAACGTATAAGTTCACAGCTTCACTTCATGATATACCGGCTAAAAAAGTGATACCTAGTAAATATGCTTATTTAGATATTAACGGTGTAACTCATAAAGCTGAAATTAATGATGGTGACATCAGCGTGACATTTAAATTAGATATTAAAGCGGAAGATTTAGATATCAAAGCTTGGTTTGATGGCGCGAAGGGAAAATCATTAGCTGCTTTCTATTTATATGTTGAGCGAGTTGAGTCTTAGAGGTTGGATTGGAATATGAAATATAAGAATAGTATTTTCAAATCGTTAGTAGTTTTTCTTGCTTTATTTTCAGGGTTATCTGCGGCCTGTACTAAAGAAGAGCTTGCCGTTCATAATGCGTTAAGTGAAGTGGAAAAAAAACAAGTATATGGCTTCGAGGGATCAGGGATCCCTTGTTCGCCTGCGATGAAAGCATTAACAGCTAAGTGGCAAACGCTTAACGCATCCGACGCAAAACAGCGTGGGCGCGAACGCTTTAACAGAAACAAGTTTGGTATGTTCATTCATTGGGGATTGTACTCACACTTAGGCGGTGTTTACAAAGGTAAAACAATGCATGAAGGAGGTACTGGTCCACAAATAGCTGAATGGATAATGCGTCGTAAAGAGATCTCTCGAGATGAATATGCAGAATTTGCTAAAGAATTTAATCCTAAAAAATACAATGCTAATGAATGGGTCGAAATCGCTGAAGCCGCTGGTATGAATTACATTGTTATGGGGTCAAAACATCATGAAGGTTTTGCTATGTTTGATTCTGAAGTGAGCGATTTTAACATTGTTGACGCGACACCATTTGGACGTGACGCCATTAAAGAAATGGAAGTTGCTACTAAAAAGGCGGGAATGGATTTTGGTGTATATTATTCTAATTCCCTTGATTGGCGAGATGGTGGTGATGGTGGCATGAAAGATCATGGTCCAGCACCAGGTATAAAACCAAGAAGAGCTCCTATGCCGAATAACTGGGATCCTTCTTCAGTAACATTTAAAGATTACATCTACAATAAATCGATTCCTCAAGTAAAAGAATTGCTAGCAAACTACGATTTAAGCCAAATTTGGTTTGATACACCTATTTATATACCAGCTGAATATAGTATGGATTTTTATAAAGCCGTATATGAGGCAAATCCTGAAATATTAGTCAATGCGCGCATTGGTAATGGTTTTGGCGATATAGGTACGCCAGGTGACAATGTTATCCCAGATCAAGCTAGCTCAAGTACTTGGGAAGGAATCGCTACCACTAATCATACTTGGGGATATGCCTCGTATGATCATGATTGGAAGTCACCTAAAGAGTTATTGTATTGGCTCGTTGCCAATGTAAGCAAAGGTGGTAATTTCTTACTTAACGTTGGCCCTGATGGTCAAGGTGTTATACCTGAAGCTTCAGCCAATATCTTACGTCAAGTCGGCAATTGGTTAAAAGTAAACGGTGAAGCTATTTATGATTCTAAACCATGGATTGTGGATCATGAAGGGCCAACTCAATTAGATATGAAAGGCACAAAACACCGTAAGGAAAATAAGGCGATATTTGAGTTCACCGAAAATGACTTTTGGTTTACTAAAAAAGATAACAAAGTGTATGTTATTTCTTTTAAACGTCCTGAAAGTAACAAAGCTTTAGTCACGTCGTTAAAAGGTTTGGATGTTAAAGATATTCGAGTTTTAGGACAAAATAGCAACGTTAAATGGCAAAACACTGACAATGGATTGATGGTTACTTTACCAAAGATCACGAATGAGAACGTTGGCTACACCATAGAGATCAGCTTATAAATTTAGCTAACCGTGGTGATAACAAACTCTAATTTTAGAGTTGACCACAGCAAGAGACAATAAATAAGAAAACTAAGCATTAAACACATGTAGAAACATTACTAAGTGAGCTATACAGGGAGCTCACTTAAGTTTGCTGTGCTATTTAGTATGGTGCAACTAGTACAGCTTAACTAATACTTAATCAAATTGGTATAATAATAAAAGGCTGAATATGAACACCTCAATCAACAAAATATTAACTACAAGTAAAAGCATTATATTGGCAGTTACAGTCGCGTTAGTACCAATTACTATAAAGGCTGCAGAAAATGGTAATCCTCTAGTTAATCATATATTTACAGCAGACCCTTCAGCTCATGTTTTTGAGAATCGAGTATATGTTTATGGTTCTCATGACTTACCTACAGGTAAGGGCTATAAGATGACTGATTATCATGTACTGTCTTCAGCCGATCTCGTTAATTGGGAAGACCATGGTCTAGCACTATCTCTTGACGATGTTCAATGGGCCAAAGACCGTATGTGGGCTCCCGATGCCATTTATAAGGATGGTACTTATTACTTTTATTTTCCTGCAAGAGGTAAAGATAAAACTTTTCGAGTTGGTGTCGCGACGAGTGACTCACCTGCTGGTCCTTTTGTTGCAGAACCTAATTTTATCGAAGGAACAGACGAAATCGACCCAGCTGTATTTATTGATGACGATGGTCAAGCATATATTTACTGGGGGGGAAGATCTGTAAAAGTGGCTAAGTTAGATGATTCAATGAAAAAATTAAAAGGCGATATTGTAAAACTGCAGGGGGTCGATTACTTCTACGAAGCAGCTTGGATGCATAAATTAGGAGATACCTATTATTTAAGTTATTCCTCTAAATTTCACCCTGAGACAAAAGATCATATTATTGTTTATGCGACGGCCAAAAATCCGCTTGGACCATTCACTTTTCAGGGGATCGTAAATGGTAATGTATCCGGAATAACCAATCATCACTCGACTGTAGAATATAAAGGACAATGGTACTTATTTTATCATAACTCTGAGTTATCAGGCGGAATTAATACCAGACGTAGCATAGTTGCTGACTATCTTCATTTTAATGATGACGGTTCAATTCGTGAAGTAATACAGACCAAATTAGGCATAGGTCGTTATGATGGATTAAAACCGATAGAAGCTGAAAATTACAGTGAAACATTAAATGTTCAAAAGCGTGAGAGTCAGGATGGCGGCTTACACATCGTATTTGATGATAAAGATAAAGTGATTTTCAATAATATTGATTTTGGTGAAACATTAGTAAATACAATTCAATTCAAAATATTATCAAAATACACAGGCGGAAAACTCATGATCCGTTCCAAGGTCGGGACTTTATTGGCCACCTTAGATATCCCCCAGTCAATGGATACCGATAAGTGGAAGTTCGTTTCAGCTCAGATTTCACCAATATCGGGTAAAAAAGATTTTTCTTTCACTTATCTGAATGAAATTGGTGGAACTCTACGTGTGGATAACGTTGTATTTATCAAGCAATAATTTATGAGTAAGATTTATTATGTCTGCTTATGGTGGGTTTGTAATGAACAAAAAACATCGCATTATTTTACATAAAAAAGCTATTGCTAAATATGTAACTCTACTCATCACTTTTTTTATTCCAATTGCCAAAGGGAATGTCATATTAGGCGATGAACTGTTTATTAATAAAGACTACTCTGGGGCTTATGAACAGTATTTAATCTCTGCGAATATTGGAAGCCCTCATGCGTATTATCAATTGGGGTTAATGTTTAAAGAAGGTTTAGGAGTAAAGCAGAACATAATCCAGTCTTTAATATGGTTATCATTAGCGGCTGAGCATCAACAAAGTGACTCAGATGTTGTAGCTAAACAAATAATGCAACATTTACAGCCTGAACAAAAAGAATTTTTTCAACAAGTTATTACACGTTTTGAACAATTATTTGGTAAGCAAGTGATTAAGCAACGGTATTTTCCAGAGCTGATATTACAACATCTGGATACGCGAGTATTATTCGATGGTGACATGAATTTAGATAGTTACTTAGAAATACTTAATGATACAGATGGCGCTACCTTTAATGGATTCTCTACTGATAATGAAGATGATGCATCACTTATTGATGGTTCTGATAGTGCTTTAACGCAGTTAAATGCATACAGTAATCGACCTTATATACTAGTTGTAGACCACGAAGTTGCTAAAGATGGCTCGCCTAGAAATATAACCAAAGTACACACTCTTGGTAATACATTTCGGGCAATTAATTATCTAAAAATGCAAACACTTTCTGTTCCCATGTTTAAAGGTGAGCCAGTAAGGTTTGTTAATAGAGTGAATATGGGGTTGGCAAGCCTCCCTAAACTTGCTATGGCGAAAAACTATCGAGATCAGTACTCAGCTATGCGTAGAGCGGTAAAGCGCTTTAAGAACGCTGAGGATTTAGATGGGTTATATAATTATGCAAGGTTGGCATTAGCTATTGAATGGCTAGGTGAAAACAAGGAAGCTGCTTTAAAAGTGTTAACTGAGGTCGCAACCGAGGGGCACCATCTAGCACAATTCGAACTTGGTAGATATTTGTATAGAGAGAAAATCAATCCAGAAGAAGCTATTTCTTGGATTTCTAAAGCGAGTCAATACGGTTTACCTCAAGCCGAATATGAATTAGCCAACATTCTACAGCATAGCCCTTGGGTGAAAGTAGATGAAAGAAAAGCTCTGTTTTGGTATGAGATGGCTGCTAAGCAACAATATATCCCCGCAATATTAAATGCAGTTAAATTAAAGTTACTCATCCAAAGATGAGTCATTACACAACCAATCTCAAGCTGTTGAAATGCTCAATGCTATAGCTGAATTAGAAAAAGATAATCCGAGGTTTCATTACCTTATGGCAGAAGCAATCGCAAAAGCTGAAGTTCGTGATTTTAAGGAAGTAGTAACCCATTTACGAAAAGCAATTGATTTAGCTGAATCTTTAAACTGGGACGTATCGTTTTGGCAAAAAAGGTTAGAACAACTGACAACCGGCAGTATTCGAATTACTGAAACTTACTAAATAAAATAAATTTGAATAGTCACTGATGTTTGTGTCACCGAATACTGCTGATTTACAAAAACAAAAACAAAAACAAAAACAATAAAAGAGGTGGGGTAAATGTATTTTCGTTGGGTAATGTATATATTTTTAATTTTGGTAATTCCTGTGAGTTCAGCACAAGAGTCAATTGGTGAAAAAGTCTTATTTGTAAAGTTAAATACTCCAAGTGCTTTAACTGAAACAATTAAATTAGCCGAGATTTTACTATCAAAAGGGCAAGATGTTGAAATTAGGTTATCGTCAGGCACTTATTATTTGGAAAAGGCCATTAAGTTAAAAAATTACAGCTCAAGCAATCTCTACATAGTTGGGAGTAGTGATGGTAATACGGTAATTAGTGGTGCGACAAAAGTAACCCCTAACTGGGAAGTACACAATTCAACAGTATACAAAGCAAAGGTTAATATTCCAGATGTTGATCAATTGTATATTGAAGGTCAAGCAAAAATACGGGCTCGATACCCAAATTTTGATGCATCAGCCGGCGTCTATAATGGCTTTGCAGCTAATTCGATTGACCCAAAACGTACTAAACACTGGAAAAATCCAGAAGGTGGTTATGTTCACGCTATGCATAAAGGCCGTTGGGGTGGTATGCACTATCAAATAACGGGTAAAGGTGCGGATGGTTCTTGGAAGTTAACAGGTGGTTTTCAAAACAATAGGCCTTCCCCGTTACATAAAAAATACAAGTATGTTGAAAATATATTCGAAGAATTAGATGCGCCGAACGAGTGGTACTTTGAAAAAAGCAGTAAGACGTTATTCTATTATCCAGAAAATGGCGACATTAGTTCTGCGAAAACCATTGAAGTACCACAACTTAAACACTTAGTTGAAATTGTTGGCTCACAAGATAAACCGGCAAAAAATATCTCGATAAGTAATATTACCTTCAAACATAGTTTACATACGTTTATGGATTCCAAGGAGCAGTTATTGAGAAGTGACTGGTCTATCTATCGTGGTGCTGCAATTTTTATCAATAACGCCAAAGATGTTGTAATTAGTGACAATACCTTGGTTGATTTAGGCGGCAATGCGATTGGAATTAACCGCTATGCTCGCAATATAAAGATTACAGGTAACCATATTTCACGTATTGGTGCAGGTGCAGTCAATTTTGTCGGAGATCCTTCTGCCGTACGTTCCCCTAGTTTTACTTACAATGAGTTTGTAGGTATAGACGAATTAGACTTAGGTTATGGTCCTAAAAATGACTTATATCCTTCTGATTCTATTGTTCATAACAACCTGATCCATGATATTGGTTTAGTGGAAAAACAAGTGGCAGGCGTGCAATTGTCAATGTCGAAATCCATCACTGTTAGCCATAACTCTATTTATCGAGTGCCTCGTGCTGGTATCAATGCCAGTGAAGGGACTTGGGGGGGACATTTAATCGAGTTTAATGATGTATTTGATACGGTTAAGGAAACCGGGGACCACGGTGCATTTAACTCTTGGGGGCGAGATCGTTTTTGGCACCCTAAGCGCAATGAAATGGATAAGCTCGCTAAGCTGCATCCCGACCTTTTTAAGAAGGACGCAATCGAAACTGTTGTTATTCGAAATAACCGCTTTAGATGTGATCACGGTTGGGATGTTGATTTAGATGATGGCTCTTCTAATTACGAAATATACAATAATGTCATGCTTAATGGTGGTTTGAAATTACGCGAAGGGTTTGAGCGAAACGCCTATAACAATATCCTCATAAATAACGCATTGCATCCCCACGTCTGGTTTGAGAACAGCAAAGATAAATTTACCAATAATATTGTCATGGTTGGGCATAAGCCTGTATCCAGTTATCACTGGGGTGAACAAGTTGACTATAACTTATTTTCAACTAAAGGTGCTCTTAACAAGGCGCAATCGTTAGGTACAGATGAGCATTCAATGGTTGGGGCCCCAATGTTTATTGATGCAGGATCTGGTGACTATCGTGTTAAACAAGGCTCAAAAGCACTGCAGATAGGCTTTAAGAATTTCGACATGGATAAATTTGGCGTGGTAAGTAAAAAACTAAAAGCATTGGCTGAAACCCCAGAACTACCTATTCTCATTCTAGCAGGCGAAGAAGAAGGCCAGTCAAAGGTATTTGATTTACTGGGGGCTCAAATTAAGTCCGTAGAAAATTTAGGTGAGCAATCAGCGTTAGGCCTTCCTGAAATAGCTGGGGCTATGGTGTTATCTGTTACTGAAGGCAGCATTATGGCTAAAGGCGGAATTAAACCAAATGATGTGATTTTATCTGCATTTGGGGAGGGTGAGGTTGTTACCTCACAAGACGCAATGCGAGCTTATCAAGCTAACAGATGGCGCAAGAAAATGGCCCTAACCATTTCAAGAAACCAGTCAACACAAAAAGTTAATGTGCAGTTAAGAGATTAGAGAAATTCTAATTCGCGTATGCACCGCTATTTGTTAACGGAAAAGTTGCTCACGGAGATAAACATGAAGTCAATAAACATAATATTATCACTGTCCTTGCTCTCACCATGGTTTAGCATTGCAGATAAAATTGGGGGGAATAAACCTGATAACACTAAACCTAATATTGTGGTTATTGTTGCAGATGATATGGGGTGGGGAGATTCAGCCACTTATGGGCATAAAGTAATTAAAACACCCAATCTAGATAAACTCGCTGAGCAAGGAGTTAAATTTAATCAAGGTTACTCAGCCGCAGGGGTTTGTTCACCGTCTCGTTCTGCAATTTTAACCGGTAGAACTCCGTATCGAAATGGTGTTTGGAGACACCTTTCAGGAACATCACCCACTCATCTTCGCAATAGTGAATTGACTTATCCAAAGTTATTACAACAAGCTGGGTATCAAACGGGGCATTTTGGTAAATGGCATTTATTATCTAAAAATCAATTTAATAATAATGAATACCCACAGCCAAGTGATCATGGTTTTGATTTTTGGTTTGCGACCCAAAATAATGCGGCTCCAAGTCATAAAAATCCAAATAATTTCATTCGTAATGGTGAGCCTGTCGGTAAGCTAGAAGGATACTCAGCGCCGCTCGTAGCGGATGAAGCAATTGATTGGTTAACAAGCAAACGTGACATCGATAAACCTTTTTTGATGTCAGTGTGGTTTCATGAACCTCATGCTCCGATAGCTACGGATATTAAGTTTTCTGAAATGTATCCAAATGAAACGGCTCAGAATAAAAAATATTTTGGCAATATTAGCCAAATGGATTATGCCTTAGGCCAAATATTAAAAGTGCTAGATGAACAAGGTGTGAGTGATAATACTTTTTTAGTATTCACTTCTGATAATGGCCCTGTAGTGAAGTTTGGGGGGAATAGTGGGGGGTTACGAGGGTATAAGCGGCACGATTTTGAAGGAGGGCTCCGTGTTCCTTTCATCGTTCGCTGGCCTATACAAATTAAAGGAGGTATACAGAGTGACGTTCCAGTTATAGGGACTGATGTTTTTACCACTGTACTAACGCTTAGTGGATTAAAAATACCGACAGATCGAACTATCGATGGAGTTAATTTATTACCTGCGATTGAAGGAAAAACCTTATATCGTGAAACACCTTTGTTTTGGCGTACTCATGTATCCCCATCTGATAATAGAGTTGCGTTACGAGAGGGGGCGTGGAAAATCGTGGCAAATGATACGTTAAGTACATTTATGTTATTTAATCTTGAACAGGACCTAATGGAAGAAAATGATCTAGCTAAAGATATGCCTGATAAGTTGGCAGAGATGAAAATTTTACTTTTAGATACTTGGCTAAAGATCTCGGCAGAAGGACCAAATCATTGGTGGGAAAGTGATAAAACCCGCTTAATGAAAGGGGCAACATTGAGATATTAAATAAAATATATTATGACTGATTTAGATTTATCATTTGAAATTGCGAGCACTTTTAGACTATTAGCACTGACTAGATGTGCAGTTATTTTACCAACTAGTTACATTTTTACATAAAAAAGACGTGTACTCATAGACAGTTGTTTTGAACAACTAAATAAATAAAAAGTGTATTCTTTGATATAAAAAAATACATGCAACCACTTTTTTAACTTTCTTATATTCTCTTTTTAGTTTTTATTGTCAAAGTTTAATTTAATTTTATTTGTTTATCTTATTGAAAAATATAGATTTATTATATGCGTTTTAAAATGGGTTAAGTAAAGTGAATTTTTTTCACTTTTTTAATTGCCAGGTGTTTTATTATATGCAAAAGTATAGGCGCTGTGATGCTAAAATAGCAGCGGAATAATAATAAATAAAAATAAAAATCAACATCAACATCAACACGGGGCATTAGAGTATGACTGTAATAAAAAATTCTAATCGTAAACTCTTTACCAGAGGTAAGTTGTCAGCAGCAATAGCAACAATCATACTAGGTAATTCGACGGTTTATGCACAAGAACAAGATATAGAGAAAGAAGAAAAAGAAAAAACGACTACGATTGAAGTAATTGAAGTGTCAGGATTTAGAGCAAGTACCACTAAACAATTAAATTACAAACGTTTAGGCAAAAATGTTTCAGACAGTATTTTTGCAGAAGATATAGGTAAAATGCCTGATGCTAACATTGCTGAAGCAATGCAACGTATTACTGGTATAGGTATTGACCGAGTTGATGGTGAAGGTACCGGAATTACAATTCGCGGTGTTGAAGGTAGCTTGAACAATGTTCAGATGAATGGCGTGACAATGACCAACAGCGGTGACGATAACGAAGTTGATTTTTCTAGCATGTCTGCTGATATGTTAAAATCAATTGAAGTAATTAAAACTCCAAGTGCTAATCACGACGAAGGTAGTTTAGGTGGTTTAGTTAAATTAAATACCTGGAAACCATTGGACGTTAAAGAGCCTAGAACAAGAATATCTGCTAAGACCAAATACAATGATTTATCTGAAGAAACAGACGTGCAGTTGGGTTTGTCTTTTGGTAAGCATTTTTCAGATAAGTTTGGAATGACAGGCTCTATTAATTATGATCAAACCAACACTCGTCAAGATAGATTAACTAATTACCGTTGGGAATATCGAAACATCCCTGATGCAACAAGCCTGCAAACAGGGGAAATATTAGACCCAGACGGAAATACACGTTCTTTTGAACCAATTGGTAATGAAAAAAACCTTTCTTTAATAGATACAACACGCCTCAGTGCTACAGCATCGTTTCAATATAACTTTAATGATGATGTAAGTGTCTGGCTTGACGCAACACATTCTGAGAAAGACAAAACCAAACTTCAGTATAATAACCGAATCACTAGCGCTAGAGAGTACGCAGTTATAGATGAAGAAGCGCATAGTGCTGTTATTTCTGGCTCGTCAAATGCCAGATCAAATCTGGTTACATACGAACAGCCCAATGAAACGTCAACCACAACTCTTGCGTTAAATTACCAACAATTATTTTTAGATGGAGATGTGACACTAGATGTAAAATTAGGCTGGAGTGGCTCAACGTCTTATTACCCAATTAACTTTCGTCGAGTGATTTTTAATTCTAACGCGAGAACCGAGCCTGTCGAATTATCTTGGCTCAATGATAATGGCAATGTTTTGTTAGCGCCAGAGTTTACATTTGAAAGTGGACTTGGTTACCTAAATACAGATAATTTACGACCGTCAGCGGTAACTTATATTACGCGAGACAGTACAGATGATGCTTACAGCTTTCAATTAGATTTGGTTGGTGATGTTGAATTTGGGCCTATTATTAGTGTTGCAACGGGTATTAAAGTAGTAGATAGAAAAAAACTAGGTAGCTCACTTACATACCAAGCGGTTACTGACGGTGTAAATGCTGACGGAGTAAGCTTAAATACAATTACACTTACGGATTATGCGAAAGACTTCCCTGTAGATGATTTTTTAACGCGTGTTATTGGTACTGAAAGTAATGGTTGGCCGGTTCCTGATTTTGATGCCATTTATGGTGAATTCTTACCAGATCCATCTTCAATAATTCCTTATGAAGATGCGACTCCAGAAAAAACGACATTCGAGTCATACGCTGCTTATATTATGGCTGATTATGAGTATTTTGATGGTAAGTTGTTAGGCGACTTTGGTGTTCGTCTAGTTAAGACGAAAGCATACGCAAAAGGAAGAGCTGGTTACCGATTTACTAATTACGACCCAATCGGTGGAGTAGATGGTGATGATAACGTCGTGGGTGCTTTTAATGCTGGTAATTTTGAAATTACCGATGATAACTTTGGTGATCTTGAATATACAAATGTATTACCAAGCTTTAACGCTAGGTATATGCTTTCTGAGGAAATGATACTTCGCTTCAGTGTTGCCAAAGTTATGTCAAGACCTAAACCTTCGGATTTAATCCCAGGTTACTTAATCACAGCTCGAAATGGTACTACAGAACCGACTGCTATTGGCGGAAACCCTGACTTAGAACCTATAGAAGCGATTACCTACGACTTTGCTTGGGAATGGTACTTTAATGAAACAGGTATGATGTCAACATCATTTTTCTATAAAGATTTTCAATCATTAGCTTATGATAAAATTGAAGGTGTTGAACATTATTGCCCAGAAGCTGCCTTTTTTCCGGATGACCAACAACAATATAGAGATTTACATTGTGGGTTAATTGCTGATGAAATTGAAACCACAACACCTGTTAATGGTGAAGGTGGGACAAGTCTAGGTGTTGAAACTATTTATCAACAAGACTTTACCTTTTTACCAGGGTTCTTGAAACACTTAGGGACTACAATTAACTACACTTATACGGATAGTGAAGCTACTTATGTTGACTCAGGTCAAGAATCCGAGACTGCTGAATTGTTAGACGGTTTCCCTATGAGGAATACATCTAAACACACTTTTAATAGCAGCGTGTACTGGGAGAAAGAAGGTCTATCTGTACGTTTAGCTTATAACTACCGTTCTAAACGACTTGATGATCCTAATAACTATGATAGTGCTATATGGACAGATGATCGTGAGACAATTGATTTTTCATCTAGCTATACAGTCAATAAAAGTCTGTCATTAAATTTAGCGATTACTAATTTAACCGACACTTATGATCGTAGCTTTGTAACTCGTTTACAAGAAGAACCAGACAACGAGTTATATAGCGAAGGTAATGCTCTAGATGGCAATGCACCTGAGTGGAGAACATATATTTTAGGTCATAACGGTCGTAATATCCGTTTAGGTTTAACTTATAAGTTTTAATAGTGGAATACCTTAATTAGAGTTGTTAGGTATAAGTAACGACATCTAACATTTCTATTTATAAGCCATTAATGTTTTTTATAAATTAAACATTAATGGCTTTTCTGTATCTAATCTTATTTAATATCAATTTTATTAAGTATTTAGTCACTCAGTGGGAACTAAAAAGCATTAAGACAAGGAACAAGAATGAAGGCATAGTTGTTCTCGACTTTACCTCCTGAGTCGTTCTACCTCCCCCGTCCTTGGGGTCGTACGTCAAAATTTGCTCTAGGTAAAAAATGTGAAGCAGTATTAATGCTTTTTAGACCCATCGAAGACGCTATTCAGGGCTTCTATTTTTTTGTCGCCTGCATGGATACAGGTGAGGGGCGATAGCAGGATGCGGTCGCCTTGCTCGAATTTGAAAGAGGTCCACTTACTTACTGTATTCAAGCGCTTCGAACTAAAAGGTCTGACATAGCGCTGAATGACTAAATACTTAATGAAATTGGTATAATTGTACTTTTTCGTAAAGGAAAATTAATGAACGTTATTTTTAAGAGTTGGAATAAAGTGTGTGCTTTGTTCCTCGTTATATTTTCTCTCATTGGCTGTATGCAAAGTGCTTTAAAATCTACTTCTGAGCATGAGCATATACAAGCAGCTAATAAAACCTCAGATATAAACCAAAGCTCACGTTATGAATATGAGTTAGGCGAACGAGGGAATTGGCTTAGAGGTAGTTGGGGGGTAAATTGGAAGCCTGTTAATGTCTATAATGGGCGAAGCGAAAACCTTTCTATTGAGCCATTTTTAGAACAAATAAAGCACCTTCAAACAATTGATTACATTCAAGTCCATCTTGGTGAGTCTTCTATTAAATCACCTGTACATATAGCACCTCATCCATTATTAGAGAAATTTTGGCAGGGAGATACAAACAGCTCAGGTGAACCAATCAATCTAATAGTACCTAGAGAGTCTACAGGTATAGACCCATTTCTAAACATATTGAGAGCAATCAAGACCGCAGGAATGAAAACACAAGTATATGTGAATAGTTCTAATATGTTAGAACGGGATGGCAATACAAATCCTTCATACATTCCAAATATTACGGCTAGATGGAAACAATTTTGCGATACCGATCCTGAAGTACAGACATTCATAAACAGCCAGCCTTACCATACCCACCCTGACTATCCTAATAGGCAATATATGTTTGCCTATGCAGAATTTATTCTAAAAGCTTACTCTGAACGATACGGGGAATTAATTGACGGGTGGTTATTCGATTCCGGACGATACATATATGGGAATGGAGATAATGCAACAA
This sequence comes from Psychrosphaera sp., assembly GCA_034111705.1. GTDB lineage: Bacteria > Pseudomonadota > Gammaproteobacteria > Enterobacterales > Alteromonadaceae > Psychrosphaera. Next base: position 1,214 of record JAWUWS010000075.1, on the reverse strand, counting down.
GTGGGGTAGAGCAAGAACAGACTCTTTATCGAGCGTTTGCTAAAGCCGCTCAAGCTGGAAATCCATCTGCACCAGTGTCTTTTAATAATAGCCCAGAGCGAGATACTGAACAAATCAACCCTTTCTCGGAAGCAACTCATTATGATGATTACATGTTTGGTCACCCTTACAATGGTGGGAAAATTATTGGGGATCATAAATTAGGTTTATATAGTCGTAACTTCTCACATATTGAAAAAATGAAAGAGACTAATGGTAATGTCCACTCTGGGACAGATCCGCATGATTGGACTTGGGACGATAAAGTAATTGGTCATTTAGATCCTCCCATGAGCACGAGTAGTTGGAATGGTGGAAATACACCAGCATTAACGGATGATGAATTCTTATTATGGAATTTAGAAGCGACAAAAGCAGGTGGAGCTATAAGTTGGGGGGTGTCACTTGTATCAAAATCAACAACAAATAATGATTTACTTGTTGCTAAAGGTTGGGCGTTGCGCCAATTAACGTTAATGGATGAGCATCTGGCTAAGTTTCAACAGCCAAATATACCTAATTGGGCTAGAGCAGACACAATTTTAACTAAGGCCACAAGGTCTTTTCCATATAAACACATATTAATCGAAGATAAGGATTTTTGGCATCCAAAAGGTCGAGAATTGGTATTAAGTATAGCTCCAGAAAAATCGCCGCTATGGTTAACTATTTTAGAAAACCCAGAAAAACCTGGACAATGGATATTGTCTGGTACGCCTAATGAGATTGGTAGTATTAAATATAATATAACATTAATTATTGATGACGGTGTTAATCATATAGAGCGCGTAGTAACACTAGATGTTGAATAATTTTATTTGTTATTTTTAAGCTAATGGTATGAAAGGGAATAATTATATAAGTCTACACTTGTTTTTCAGCGTTGCTTTTATTGGGATTAGGTATTAGAACACCCAAAAAAGCTAACTTACTTTTTATTGTTATTTTTGTTGAGTTGGACTACTCTCATTAATGATTTGTATTTTATATATATAAATACAAATTAAAAAATAATAAAGACGGAGAACACTCCGCAAATATCAATGAAAAGGGTAAACAATGAGTAATAATTTAAAAATAAAATCTGTGGCACTGGCTTGTGCCTTAGTTACAAACGTGGCTATAGCAGAGGATGTCTTAACAGAACAAACTCGCGGTGACTGGTTACGTGGTTC
>JAWUWS010000074.1:0-9889 GCA_034111705.1 Psychrosphaera sp. | reverse complement strand
TTTTACAAATCTGATTTTAATCATTGCGTTAATTATTGTTCTTAGCGGCTATATTTCTTATTTCGCTGATAATGTGGCGCACTTTACGAATTACTTTTTTGCTGTTATTTGTGTTCCCGTGATAGCTACTGTAACTTTGTCTAGTTTATCATTTGTTGCTCTTAAGCATAATTTGAGCACTAGAAAACGGTATCTTATTTTTGTATCACCTGCTTTCACAATAATCAGTTTTCAAATATTTGCATATTGGTTTTTACAAAATGGACAGTATTGATGTAATTTGCATATAACAACACGCCCTGAGGTGGACCGCTAGTAAAATTAGCAATTTATTGCAAACGTTAAAAGTGGTTGATTTCTCGTTTTAACGCTGCTAAATATGTCGATTCATCATACGGTGTATTCGTCTTCCAACACCTAAATACAATCCTTATCCATTTGAATGACAGTGATCTAATAATGCTATTATGCGGCTTACTTTTGGCTTTTTGTTGTTCATAATACGCTTTGCCAAAAATGAATAAAGAACCATATTAAGGACATGTACTTAAGCGAGATAGTTTTGTTGTGGAACAATATAGTAATACCACTACATTGTTTGAAGCAGCGTGAACACTATTTCTAAATTAATGCTCTGAATAGGATGACTGGCTTGTTTCTGCTGCTGATCAACTTAGTTTTGCGTTAACTTCAAATGTATTATAAAAATTGAAATTTTTATTTGTACTCAATGGTCTGTAATTGTTAAGGCTTTATTAATTATAAAAACCTTTTACAAACAATCCCTCATAATAACTTTGAATAGGAGCTTTCATTATGATCCGTACTAAAACGTTTATCACAAGTTTATTACTGGCTGGCAGTTTAATTTCAGGCGCGGTTTATTCAAAAAATTCAGACATGGCTACCGAAAAGGTAAAATCAACATCACAGCCTAAGGTTATCTTCTTTGATGTTAATGAAACCTTGCTTGATTTAGGTAACGTAGGAAAGTCGGTGTCTGAAGCGCTAGGTGGACGTGATGAACTTGTGCCTTATTGGTTCACAACTATGTTGCATTATTCTTTGGTGGGTAATGTGATGGGTGAATATAATAGCTTTGGTGAAATAGGTATTGCGTCGTTAGAGATGATTGCTAATCAGCAGAATATAACGCTAACTCCAGAACAAGCTCGTACTGCGGTATTAACTCCGTTCAGAGATTTGGAACCGCATAAAGATGTGGTTGAAGGATTAAAGAAAATTCGTGCTTTGGGTTACACCATGATCACATTAACTAATTCGTCGGATGCTGGTATTGCTGCTCAGCTCAAAAACTCTGATTTAGCTCAGTATTTTGATGGGTCATTAACGGTACAAAATTTAAGTATTTTTAAACCAGATTTAAGAGTGTATGAGTGGGCTCAAAAAGAAATGAAAGTTGCTCCTGAAGACGCAATGTTAATTGCAGCGCACGCTTGGGATATTGCTGGTGCTGATAAAGCCGGTTGGAAAACCGCGTTTATTTTACGTCCAGGTAAAGCGCTTTATCCGCTAGCTGACAAGCCTGACCTGACTGGCAAAGATCTTATTGAAATTGCTAATCAGTTAGAAAAGAATAATTAGAGGGGCTTTATCACAAAAGAGTTATCAAAAAAGTACTCAGTATTTTTAAATTGTACTTACTTAGACTTATGTTACCTTCAAATTCAAATTTTACTAGGTTGTTATATGTCATTATTAAAAATAGTTCTTGATAAAAATCTTTGTAAAGTCAGAACTATAACTACATTTATTTCCTTAGACTCCAATCAAAATAAATGGCCTTTGCTTATCGAACAAGCGAATGACTTTTGCCAGTCTTTAGCAAAAGACCTCAAGCTGAAAGGTTACCACGTTCAGTCGATACGTATTGTCACTAATGCGTTTGCCGATTATATAGATACAAGTAGTTTGGAGACGGCGCAAAAAGATTTACGTACATTAAGTGCGTTGTTAGCAACATACCAACAGCTAGATTCTGGCTTACGTCTTAGGTTTGCAATTGGTGAGGCGACTAACGCGCATCAACTTAGCTTGGTGCCTGAATTAATTAAAGAATTTGGCGATTTGTGTAATGTTTGTGTAAATGTACCTATGGATGGTAATGGTTTTTTAGATAATGAATTAATTGAAGATGCTGCAAAAGCAGTAGAGCATATCAGCCAAATAACACCGCGTGGGGAAGGTAACTTTAATTTTACAGTTAACTTTAATTGCAAACCTTTGATCCCATATTTTCCAGCCAGTTATTTTGATAAAAGCGCACCTAACTCGTTTGTCATTGGGCTTGAAACACCAGATTTATTAGTGGCTACATTAAAAGCATTTAATGAGGAATATCCATCTTTAAAACATCAAGACGCTTTTGATGGTTATTACCGCGCATTAAAAAATAACTTACAACATCACGTTAACGAGTTAAAACAGATTATTGAAGATAAACACTTAAATAAAGGCTTTGAATTCGCTGGTTTAGATAGCTCTGCGGCCCCTTCAAAAGACTGTGCAAGCATGACTGAAGTCTATGAATTGATGGGTGTTGAATATTTTGGTGCGTCTGGCACGGTTGAAGTGTCGGCATTGTTAACTCGTGTTTTTAAGTCAATCACAGGTATGCCACTCGTTGGTTTTTCTGGATTAATGTTAGCGTTAACAGAAGACAGCGGTTTGGCAAAAGGCAGTCAGTTACATCAGTTTGATATCCGTGCTTTATTAACGTATAGCTCGGTTTGTGGCATAGGTTTAGACACAGTACCTATTCCAGGTGATACACCAATTGATAAAATAGCTGCTATGATGCGTGATACAGGTACTATGGCTTTTAGATTAAATAAACCATTAACCGTGCGAGTTTTCCCTGTACCGGGATTAAAAGCCGGCGATTCGACCGCTTTTGAAAGCGACGATCTTTGTAACTGCACAGTGTTAGCTGTGTTATAACCGTTTTTTTTAGTATTAAGTGCTCATGAACAGCAAGTTAAACAGGTGAGTATTAATGATAAGTTGCAATGAATATGATTATGTTGAAATAGTGTGCATGCACAGATACCCCGTTAAAATAACATTGAAAACGGGAACGGTTATTGAAGGAATTGCCCTTGATACTCAATATAATTTAGCTCGCAGAGAGTGTATTAAATTGGATGTTGATGACTGCGAGACGTTAATCACGTTGGCTGGTATTTCAACGTTAGAAGTGGGTATTGATAATCCGCATTTTCAACAGATTTCTTTTAGTTAAGTCTCACTTTTTATAATACAGAACGGATAGAGAGTATAAATATGATGACAATTGCACAATTAACAGAGTTATTAGGTTGGGCGTCAGTGATTAATATTGGCTACCTTTTTTTAGCAACTATGATCCTTACGTTTATGCGAAAGCCAATGTTTTCTATTCACCGCATGATGTTTGGTGTGGATGAAAAAGATTTAAGTTCTAAGTATTTTAACTTTCTGAGTAACTATAAAATAGTGACATTGGTTTTGATAGTTGCACCATATATCTCGCTCAAAATTATGGGGCAATGAGTTCTCACTGATTAGCTCTATTAACATTACCCCTGTTTATCTTAGTACTGTATTAAATCTCCTCCCAAAAAGCCGATTAACCGGTTTTTTTTATGTCTCATAAATAGAATAGTTCCATCCCCATTAATTTTATCTCAGCTAACGGGTCTAATATTTTGAGTGTTTTGTCATGGCTTGAAGAAAGAATTTAATCTGTGATGTTTAAATAAACTTATTACTCACTAAATGTGCTGATGTGTAATATAATTTCATTTCTGTTCATAAGTGTAATAAACATACAATACAGTAATGGTTTATTATAAACTTAGATAATTTGTAATATTGGAAGCAAGATTATGCGATTCAACTTATATGTATTAACAAGCATTGTGGTTTTGTTAAGTGGGTGTTCGAATGTTGATGTTAGTGCAACTGACACAAACATAGCACTTAAAGGGCAATGGATCACAGAAGCTGATGAGCAAGTTATGCTGAATCCTCAGACATCAGGTCTAAAGCATTGGCGTGGCAAGTTACTGTCTATTTCTGATGGTAGCGCAGATATTTCACAACGCAGACAGTTGCACGTTATTGACCCTACATCAGCCTCGTTAGCTCCAGAAGTAATGCAAATGATACTGTCGGATTCGGTTAAAAATAGCTGTTTTGCTGAGTACTTATCATTTAAGCCTGACTTTGAGGCTATAGCGGTAGATCCAAACGACGATAATATCGTATACATAGTAACGGAAGATTCAAGAAGCGTTGAAGGATTGTCTGCAAAGTGCGCAGAGCGATTTAAAAACTCAGGTTCTACGCCCTTCCCAAGTTTATTGGTTCGTTTGTTAATAAAAGATAAAAATACAGTAGAGATGACGCATGTTCGTCCCTTACAGTTTGATCTTAAATTTGCCATAGGTAATTACCCAAACGATGGTATTGAAGGGTTAGCGTTTGCTAAAAATCATCAATTATATTTAGCGTTAGAAAAAGATTCAGAAACTAAGCCAAGGATCTTCTCATTAGATATTACAAAAGACTTTTGGGATGCAACTGACTTTGCCAAATTAACTGATCCTCAATTGTTGTTACCTGAGTTTGAAGCGGGTAATCACCCAATTAACGGAATGGATTACTTAGCGGTAGATGGCCACGACGGATTTTTAATTGCAGCGGCTAGAAATGACAACCAATTATGGATCATTGATTTAACAAAACATAAACCAACCACTGTGGTTGATTTAACGTTTTTGGCACCAAATTATGATGACTCTTGCGATAAGTGGGACGCAATGGATAATGCCTCTTTAGAAGGTGTAGCTGTAATAGGTGACACTGTTTGGTTGGTAAACGATCCTTGGAAAGCTCGTTATATGAGAAATGTTGTTTGCGAGTCAAGCCGTGACAAGTATCACAGAATGGCACCTTTGTTATTCTCTTTACCTGTTGATAATGAATGGGTTAAATAAGTTAGGCTACTTAGGCTCAAATAGTAAGTTGTGCTGATGCACAATGCATAAAAAAGGACGATGACATTAACTGACATCGTCCTTTTTTATTATGCGATTCTAGGTGTATTAATTATCCTGAACTTAGTAATTACTTTCCAAGTAAGCTAAAGATCTTTTTCGCTATGTCGGTATTATCTATTTTACCTTTAAACATATCAGCGTTTGCGCCCAAAGCAAATACTGGAACATCAATTGCGGTATGTCCACCGGTTGTCCAACCTGTATTTGTACGTTGGTCAATAATCGCTTTCACTGCGGTATAAAGCGGTGGGTTATACTTTGATGTTGCCGCTTTTTGAGCTACTTTAGCTTGTTCTAAAGACGCAACTTCTTGCTCAGTAATATCAAAATGCAGTAACTCTTCAACTAATGTTTTTGTCACATGGTTATCCATTAACTGAGTTGCAATTGAAGCTGCGGATTGAGTCATAGTACGGATAAATTCAGGGTTCCATTCATACTTGCCATTAGCTGCAACCGTTAATCCACCAGTACTATGATCAGCGGTTAATACAACTAATGTATCAGGGTGAGATTGTACATACTGCTCTAAGTATTGCATGGTGATCGCAAGATCAGTCATTTCAGCCATTGCTGATGCAATGTCATTCCCGTGCCCTGCCCAATCAACTTGGCTTGCTTCAACTAACATGAAGTAACCTTTGTTGTTTTCTAGCTGTTTTATCGCGGCTTTGGTCATTACTGATAAACGGTTATGATTGGTATCATCTAAAGCCCAAGGTAAGCCTTCATTACCAAATAAACCGATAAGAGGTTTGTCGTTAGGTACATTTGCTAATTGGTCGTAACTATCAACGTAATGGAAGCCTGCGGTTTTAAATTCATCGACAAGGTCACGATCATCACGGATAAAGTAATCCCAACCACCGCCAAGGTAAACGTCAGCTTTAATACCATCATCTATATAACTATTTGCAATTGCGTCGTAGTTTTTACGACTTTCATTATGAGCTAAATATGAGGCTGGTGTGGCGTGGTTAATTTGTGAAGTAACAACAACACCTGTTTTTTTACCAGTTAATTTTGCGAATTCCAATACCGTTTGTACTGGTTTTTTATTTACGTCAACACCAATGGCACCATTATAACTTTTAACGCCAGTTGATAAGGCGGTTGCTGCGGCAGCTGAATCAGTTACGAAACCCGACACGTCAGCTGGGTACGTACTAGACATCCCTACTAAGTGCCTATCAAATACTGTCTCTTCAATAGCTACAGTATTTGGATTGTCATTATAATACCTATACGCTGTGGTGTAAGCGGGTCCCATTCCATCAGAAACAACCATGATAATGTTTTTCACAGGCTGAGGGGATACAACACTTTCATTACTGCAAGCAGTAACAAATAAAGCAGCGCATGCGGTTAGGATCACTTTTTTCATTTTATATTCCAATGTTTATATACTGAGTTGTGTTGCTTTAGTCTAATTTAGTAACTCTAAGCTTACCCAGACCAGTCTGTGATCTGAAGAGGCGCTACGGTCTTTAATTAATCTGTATGTACTTGCTTCTTTTTTTGGCCAAAATACACCACTACTTTTAATTTTTATTCCTGCTTTTGAGGGCAACACGTAATCTGCTCTCATTCGCCAGAATGCAGTATGGTATTCACCAAACTTATTATTGGGGCTGTGTTCTAGTGCGCCATTACTTTGCGGCATCACATCTTGAACCTTTGAATGAGTTAATAAACCATCAATACCAGCTTTAACTGCATCCCCATCAGTGACAGATGCGTTTTGGTCTCCCAATATAATAAACGTGTGACTGCCATCAAGCCCACCAGTTTGGCCTTTGTCATCATATATATAAGAAGCACTTTCTGATGTGATGTAGTCATTCCAAAAACGTATCTCATCGTGATTTCTTTTACCGTTTCTATCTTCCTTACCATCAAAAACGGGCGGTGTAGGGTGACTAGCTAAAATATGTAATTCAGTGCCATTTACGCTAACCGTAATATCCCAATGTGACTTGGAGGATAAACGTAAATTATTCCATGCTACGTCGTTGTACCAAGGCTTATTAGTTTGAGGATTTATTGGCTTAAGTGCGCCTGGCATATCTTTCCATTTAAATTTCTGGAACGTTCTAATTTTATCTGCATCTATTGGGTATTTAGATAATAACGCCATAGCGAAATGACCAGGGAAGTGTCCGTAGCCATGAGCATCTTCAGGTAACTGTCCTGCTAACCCATTGTTATTAAAATCCTGACCAGAATTAACACCTGTGTTTACTGGGCCTTGATAAAAATATTTATAATCAACGGGCTTTTGGCCGTTTTGACTCTTATTTAAATAGTTTTTTATAAAGCTTAATAAGGCGTCGTGATCATTCTGGCTAGTGTTATTACCGTTGTCGAACTCATTAAGTAAAATAATATCTGGATTAACGCGTTGAATAATTTCAGCAATATTTCTAATTTGTTGATGGTTAGTAGCAAGCGCATTAACTAAAGTATGGGCTGATACGTTTGGCTGTTTGCCTTTTTGCTGAGGGACATAATTTAATGCCTCCATACTGACATTAAATGTCGCCACTTTAATTTCACTAGCATCAATTTCACTAGCATCTAATTCAGTTGTGGTCAGCATAAATAGTATCGATATTAATAGGTAATTTTTCATTCTGATTTATTTCAATCCGCAGCCACGTAAAATCATGTCAGTTAAAAATTTTATAACCGTCTCTACATCATCATCTTCGTAATCGGCTTGGTTCATTATGGTTAATATTTGTGTTTCAAAATCCGCGTAATGCTGTGTTGAAGACCAAATAAGAAAGATTAAATGAACAGGATCAACATCAAGCATTTCGCCATTATCAATCCAATGTTGGAATAATTTAGCCTTTTCTCGTACCCACTGTCTTAAATAGGTGCGAGCGAATTCTTTTAGATGCTGTGCGCCTTGGATGATCTCCATTGCGTATATTTTTGAAGATTCAGGATAATTAAAAGACAAACGTACTTTGGCATCAATGAATTTTTCGATTGCTACCTTTGGGCCATCGGCAGGGTCGATATCACCAATGCCTTTGTCCCACATTTCTAGGGTGTTTTCTAAAACCGCGTGGTAAATATTTTCTTTATTTTTAAAATAATAAAGGATATTCGCTTTAGGCAACTCTGCTCTGTCGGCAATAGATTGAACTGTAGCTCCTTTATATCCTTGGAGTACAAATTCAGTACTGGCCGCCATTAAAATCTTATGTTGGCTCTGAGCGCGAATATTACCGGTTTTCTTAGTCGGGCTTGTTGTCATATAGTTACTCAAACGCTAAATGTTTCTAGTTGATTAATACGTATCAATGTTCTGTATATAGGAAAAAGAATTAAATACATGTTTATATTTGCTGACCAAATAGTAAGTTTTTATGTTTGGGTGGGAGCTAGCACCTTTTAAACCCAAGAAACCGACATTTGTACTTAACTGGCTACTATAGATGTTAATAGTTTCATTTTAAAGACGGTGAGAGAAACTAACTGTCTTTTTTTCGCTAGCTAGTTGAATTATTAGAAGTAATTAAGTAATGAAATTAATTAACGTATTGTTTATATTGAATATTATAAGTTGTCCAAAAGGTCAGATATTGAATTTTCATAAAAAACACCAGTGGTAAAAGAATGAAGGGGCTATAAAAAGGTAAAGTTTGTAGTAAAGGAAAAAATAATTCATCTATAACTACATTTAAATTTATTTTCATTAAGTTATTGTATTTTATGAATATAAGGTCGGTGCGGTATGCATGACTCTTATTTTTTTTGTTAATTAATTGAACTTTTCTAAAAAGAGTCGTTAATTGTAATGAAAATTACATAAAAATCTGGTCTAATTTCCATCGAAATTAAAAAACAGAGCAAATGGTTAAGTTTTTTGTCCGTTTGTTTTAAAATAAGAATAATTCCCAAATTAATAACTTCAACCAAGGAAATCAGATGAAAAATCATCGTCTTTCAAAAATTACTGGAGCAGTAGTCTTAGCTCTAGGTATTTCTACATCGGCTTTTGCTAATACAACAACCTCTGCAATTAAAGGGGTAGTAAATGGACCTCAAGGAAATGCAGCTGTTGGAACAAAAGTAATCATTACACACATTCCTTCAGGTACAACAAAAAATGCAACCGTAAATACTTCAGGTGTTTTCACTGCAAAAGGTTTACGTGTAGGTGGTCCATATAAAATAGTAGTAGATTCAGACCAATTTGAAGATTCTGAAGTTAACGATGTTTTTCTTGAGTTAGGTGAATCAACAAATCTTAACTTCACATTAGATCCACAACAATCAATGGAGCGAATTGCAGTAACAGCATCGCAGATTAAAAGTATTTCTTTTAGCGAAGGAGGGCCAGCGGCTAACTTCAGTTTAGATTATTTACAAAGCGCTCCAGCAATTAACCGTGATAATTCTGATGTTGTACGTATTGATGCAAGAATTTATGTTGATGAATCTCGTGGTAGTGTAAATGCAATTCAATGTGCGGGTAAAAATCCTCGATTCAAGAGTTTAACTGTTGATGGTGTGCGCATGAACGATTCATTTGGTCTTAATTCAAATGGTTACCCAACAGAAAGAATGCCTTTTTCTTATGATGCAATTGAACAAGTTGCTGTTGAATTGGCACCGTTTGACGTTCAATATGGTGGCTTTACAGCATGTAATATAAACGCTGTAACTAAGTCTGGCGGTAATGACATCCATGGTAGCGTATTTTTTGACTACACAAATGATGACTTTAGGGGCGATTCATTAGAGGGCGATACAGTTGAACTTGGTGAATATTCAGAAAGTCGATTTGGTTTTAATGTTGGCGGCGCATT